>JACTVF010000189.1 GCA_019695435.1 Methanoregulaceae archaeon
ACCGTTGCGTAGTGGCGTACCACGGTCGATGCAACGAAACCATTTGACCAGTGGTCAATCAGGTTCTGGATGTCGAGCCGGGTCACGCTCGTCAACTTGCGTGGACCGAGGGTTGGTAGCACATGAAGTCGAATGATTGCTTCGTCACGGGCGAGCGTGCTTGATCGCTTTCGCGGGTTCGAGGAGCGCCAGAGATCAGCAAGCTCCGAGACCGTGAGCTTTCCGGCATCGGGGTCGACCCACTTACCCTTGCTGGTCTCTGTTCGTGCCAAGGCAATCCAGGCGTCGGCATCGGCCTTGTGATCAAACGTGTTCCAGTAGCGGCGTCCGTCGTGGTGGTAGCTGGCTTGGTACCTGCCGGATGGCAGCTTCCGTACCGTTCCGAACGTGCTAGTTCGCCTCCGGCGTCCCCTGGTCTTGTCGGAGTCCGCCATCGCCAAAATGTACCTCCGCCGATTCCCACGGGAAACCTGCCCTTGGGTCTCTGATGCTCACCAAACCTAGGCAGACGAGCCATCACGACGATGGTTGAAGAACCGTCTGCTACGCAGCTCTCGCATGAGCGCAGCAATAGACGGCCGAGGCCAACTCACCCACCCGGACTGAGCTTCCAACGCCAGGGGAGACCGACTGCACCCCTGAAGTCGGCGCCGCGCCGCTTCACCCCTGCGACCTGCGCACCGGAGAGCTTGACTTCCCGGCCGATCGCACCCTCGAGGTTCGCGCCGCTGAGGTTCGCTCCTTCGAAGTTGGCGCCGCGGAGGTCGGCGCGGCTCAAGTTGACGCCGGCGAGGTTGGCGCCCGACAGATTGGCACCGGCTCCGAGGTCTGCCTCGGTCAGGTCGGCGCCCGAGAGGTTGGCGCCCACCAACTTGGCGCCGACGAGCCCAATACCCATCAGCTTGAGGCCCGCGAGATTCGCCCCCTCGAGGTGCGCACCGGCCAGATGCGCCTTGGGACCAAGGAGGTAGCCATTGACTTGGACCCAGTCCTTAGGGAGCGCAGCTGGGCTGCCGATGAGCTCCACCGCCATGAACTCCTCGAGCTTCGCGCCTAGCAGATTTGCCCCGGAGAGAATGACCTTCCTGAAGCTGGCTCGCCCTAGGTTCGCACCGCGGAGCTTCGCGTTGGTGAGATTTGCGTCGGTCAGGTGCATCTCGGCCAGGACCGCATCGGAGAGGTCCGCATCAACGAACACGCCGCCGGTGGAATAAGCCCACAAGAAGTTGGCACCGGTCAGGTCGGCGGCCGTGAAATCGGTGCCGTCGAGATTCGTCTCGTTCAGCCACACACTCGACAGGTTGGCGCGGACGAGGACGGCGCCAGAGAGGTTGGAATGTCCGAGGTTGGCCCTTCTCAGGTCGCGGCCCGAGAGGTCACGCCCGTGGAGGTCGGCGTTGGTGAGGACTGCGTCGCAGAGGTCGAAATCCAGCGGATCCGCATCTGGGCCGACGAACTTGCCTTCGACCATGGCCCAGCCAGTCGGGAGGGTAGCGGGAACACCGGTGACGTCCGTTAGGTCGACACCCGCCAGGTCGGCGCGGGAAAGAACTGCCCCCTCGATGGATGCGCCAGCGAGAACCGCCCCAGTCAGGTCTGCATCGTCGAGGCGGCACCTAGTGAGATCTGCCCCTTCAAGACGGGCTCGCGCTAGCTTCGCCTCGCCGAGGTTGGCTCCGGTGAGGTCGGCGTTGGCGAGGTTCGTCCCGACAAGCGTCGCACGCCCGAGGTTTGCGCTGTCGAGCTTGGCGTGCTGGAGCTTCGCCCGGCTCAGGTCAGCGCCCACGAAGTCGAAGTGGCTCAGGACCTTGCCCACGAGGTCGGCACCTGCGAGGTCAGCACCTCGCAGGTTCTTGCCGAGGTCCATCATGGCCCATCCCTCAGCGGCGAGGACACACCTAAATGCTAGGTGCACAAGTTACGTCCCGCGTGCCTTCCGCGCGCTGCGACATGAGTTAATGACAGCGCATAGGCAAACGACTAATGCGAACAGAGAACTGACCCTTGGTGCTTCACACCGAATCTGGGACGCGCAGGCGAATCAATGGTGAGGTCCCAGCTTTCCTGTAAATGTTCTCTCCGCCCTACCAAGACCGGAACAGTAGGACCTCCGGGAAGCTCTGCCGACTGCGTCTAGCCCCGATTGTTCATCTGGTCGCCCACTGTGAGCCAGGATGGGGTGGTGAGTCGTCCCCAGCGGTCGTGGCCTGTTCGATTTCGCGTCACGGTGCATCCGGTGACTGGGGACGCCAAGGTGTTCTCGGTTCTAACTTGGCTCGGTAGCGAGAAGGCAGTCGCGATGGCAGTATAGGCGGACGGCCGCCATTTCGGAGTTCAAACCGGTCTTTACGATGTCGACGTCGAGGAGCTTGGTCCCGCGCCCCGCAGGGCCAACGGCACCGTCGAGGTGGGACAGGACCTATGTGATCGGATGGAGTTCTGACCGCAGGGTCGTTCGCAGGCTTCGAAGCTGAAGACCAGGTGAAACCGTAGGTCACTGGGACGACAAGTCCTTGCTGTCATGTGTCGCCCACAACGCGCTGGAGGCATCTTCACCACCAGTTTGGGTCCATCTAGTGGTGTTATCCGATTACAGATGACCTCAACCCTGTACGACCCTTGCCTGGGGCCCCAAATCGATTTCAGCCGTTAATGATGGGGGGGTCAGGATTGGTCAAGGTGCCGACGGAGGCTCGCTCGTACGATGTAAGCATCGACTGCCTTCCTGCTAGTTACAAAGTCGGTCGGTAGCATGGTGAATTGATGAGGAGAACCATCGGCGCTGTCGCAGTCGCGGTCGTCGCAACCATGGCGCTGACAGGTATCTCCGGGGCGTCGACGTCCCGCGTCACGCTGACGGTGGCAGCCGAGCGATCGTATTTCAACTCGCAGATCCCGGGGTTGTCCTGGTTCCGTTGCGTCGGCGGCACCGTCGAGTGTGGCTGGAACGACCCCTGGTACATCGTCGTGGCTGGCAACGCCGGAGTCGAAGTCTCTCTTGGCCACATCGACACCATGTCGCAGGCGCTGTTCAACCACGACCGCACCATCCAGCTGCGGACGGTTATTCATTACACCGGAGTCCGGCCGTTGCTGTGGCTGGCCGAACTCGAGCACCAAGGGGTCGTCGGGAAACGCTTCATGACGGTCGGACGGGAGTCCGTCGAGTTTTGGGGCGAGACGGGTGATCAAGGTACCTGGACCGTCTTTGTGACGTTCTAGTTTCATGTCACGAGGCGCTAATTCGGTTGATACATCTGCACAATCACTGAGCCAAGGGGGTCAGGGTGTCGAATGAGAACATCCGGAGCCCGCTAAGTCCCGTCGCTCTACCCGATGCCCACAACTGGTTGCACTCATGAGCGCTGGCAGGTACACGTCTGTCCTTGCGCTCTCGCTTATGGCGGTGTTGACCGTCAGTGTCGCTTTGAAGAGTTCCTCTGGCGCGGCTTCGTGGAGTGCAAGCGCGACTTATCATCTCTTCAGCATTTCCTCGGCGTCGATGGCGCCAACTCTTCAAGTCGGCGACCTAGTTGTCGTGGACGAGAATCCGAACGACTTTTCACCACTCAAGGCTGACGAAATCGTCGTCTTCCGCACCCCACCCGCCGCGCGCCGCGACTGCGCGACCGACGACGGTGACCTCGTGAAGCGCGTCGCCGCGACCGGCGGCCAGTCGATCCGGTCACAGGGCGACCTGGTCTGGGTCAAGAACCCAGGTGGCAAATGGAAAAGGTTGCCTGAGAGCTACTTCCGCGATAACGGGGAGGACACGCCGCTCGGCGAGCCGATCATCCCGTACACGGTGCCGAAGAACGACCTCTACGTCCTCGGTGACAACCGCCCGATCTCCTGCGACAGCCGCGTCTGGGGGCCGCTGCCTGACAGGGACGTCATTGGAAAAGTCGTGCTTGTTTGCACTTCGAACAGCGCCGATGTCTGCAAGCAGCTGGGCAAACTAGGGGACTGACATATTTCGCGCACCCAGGTGTCCCTCGGTGGTGTTATGCGATTACGAATGACCTCAACCCTCTGTGACCCTTGCCCGGGGCCCCAAATCGATTTCAGCCGTTAATGATGGGGGGTCCGAGCACCAGAGGTGTTGCTAATCACCCGAACGAGAAGGCTCTCAGCCACGGAGCGACCAACGGCCCAGAGCGGGAAACGCTGCACCGTGGCAAGATCTTCGCTGTCCGATCAGGGGGTGAGCGTGGCTCCTGTGCCACCCAATCCAGCAGCCCTCGCACGCGAGATCGCGGGACTCCTCTGTAGCGGCAAGAGCGACCCTCTAGGCCGGTTTGAGCACATAGACAGCGATGACGGCTACCGCTGTTGGCGAGTGCACGACAGGCGCTTATTCCCCGGACTGTCCGGCGCGAGATTGACTAGCACCCGGAAGGCCTTCTACTCCGTGTTCGAGGGGCTCTTGAAGGAACGCGGCATTACAAAGCAGCGCAAGGGTTTGTACTGTCAGACAGGTTGACCATCTGAATCATGTCGGTCAACGCTCACATGAGCGTTTGTGATGACACCGGAGGCAACGGGAATGGCGACGGAAAAGAAGGCAACCGAGTACCGAGTCGCCAACTACGACGGCCGTCTGAAGGCGGTCCCCGAAGCGGGACTTTCCGGCAAGTTAGAGATCAAGCCGGATGGAACGTGGGAACTTGATTTCGGGTTCCGCAAGAAGGTTAGCGGCCAGTTCCTGGTCCTCCCGCTCGTTGTGACGCCGCTCTCGGAACAGTCGTCTCAGGTGACGATACGCCAACCTCAGGACCCCAACTACGGCGTACGATTCGAGTTGCCCGAAACGCCAGCCGCGGTGATCTTGCAGGATCTCGCTGAGCGCGGCTTCACGGTCCAACAGTTGGCAGCGGCCATTCAGGCGCGTGCGCAGGGTCTAGCGAGCGGGCAGTGGTGGCTGGCGATCAAGCCATGCAGAATCCTCATTAGCTGCCACTACTCGGGAGCAAGGAACAAAAACGAGGCCGGCAGTCTGCATGCCACTGCGAAAGGACTTCAGTACAAGGCCTTACTTGGCTCCAAGGTCTCGATTCCTTGGCTGGTGATACGCGACATCGAGATAAGCACGCAGGCCACGAAGCGAGTCACGGCCGGTCGGGTACTTGCCGTAGGTGTGTTTGCTCTAGCTGCCAAGAAGAATGAGGTTTTCACCTACGTCCATATTTCTGACGCGAACACCGTTTGGAGCTTCGCTGTCAAGTCGCCACAGCCAA
>JACTVF010000190.1 GCA_019695435.1 Methanoregulaceae archaeon
ACTCTTTACAAGGAGTACCTGAATCTAGGTCGTTGCAAAAAAGCCAGAAACCGGGTGTTTTTTTAAGAACTTCCGGATCAGGTTTGTTCTTTTTTGAAAAACGTTACCTGCTGAGCCATATTTTTTTCTGATTATCAACAACCGTTTCACTCTTTTTTTGAAATGCTTAACTCCCGGCCGGCATTTTCATCAGTGGCATTAATCTCCATGATCCAGCCATGCTCCTTGAGTTCCCCAAGAGACGGGATCGATATCTATACTTATGGCGACATGTATTCCGCTCATGCGTATTCGTGTTCAGAACGTTCGATTAGAGTGGGAGTACTACGCAGGTTCGTGGCATACCCGGCGCAAGGAGTTCAGGAAATTGGACCACCCGATGCACACCCGGTACCCTCCACTCACAAATACCTGTTTGTAATTCCTGCATGCTGGCTGCGTTTTTCATTTTATAATTAAATATTGAATATTATGGCAATCCGGCAAATTGATCATTCTTTTATACCCCTTTATTTCCACTGGAGATATCGGCAAATCCCGCCTCGTTTTATTTATAAAGTTCAGATCACAGTTTCTTTAAATAGGTTTTAAATCAGGATCTGCCGGAAGATACAAGTCTGGTCATGTGCTCTTTCAGGTTCTCACAATCATATCCGGTTGTACTTATAAATAAATTCGTGTTAAAAAACAGACCAGAGATAACCCGTTCATATCGTGATTTTCCGAAAGGAAGACACTCCGCTGCCGGTGGCAGCGATCAGAAATGCCCGGAAAAGAATACCCGGTGCGTTTGTCAGGTTGAAATTACCCGTTTCCTACAGACAGGGACACAAGTGAACATCTTCCCGCTCGGGTGACTCTGTGCGGGTGATAATACCGCCCGTGGGTAACCTCTCATCTATGCTCTGTTCTTCCATCCAAACATTAACAAAAAAGCCAGACACAGATTCTATTAAGGAAGAGCAGTAACGATGAAATATCCTTTCCTTATCTCTATCCCACATGGTGGCGTTGAGATCCCGGCAGAGGTTGCCGGACGTTTCGCTCTCACGGGCAAGGAAATCCACTGGTACTGTGATCCCTCAACCCGGACGCTCTTCGATTTCGGCGGATCCGTGGAAGCCACAATTGATACACCTGTATCCCGGATGGTTATCGATCTCAACCGCCCGCCGCTGCCGCTCCCTCCCAGGGATCCGGATGGGATCATCAAGGTTCGGACCGTTGATGGCCGGCAAGTCTACCGGCCCGGGCAACTGCCTGACCTGCCCCTTATCCACCGGCTGATGATGAGATGGTATTTCCCTTATCACCAGCGCATTGATGATCTTATCGATCGTTATCCCGTGCGCATTGCGTTCGACTGCCATTCGATGCTGCCGTATGGATCGGCAGAACAGAATGATGCCGGCAAATGCCGGCCGCTCATCTGCCTGGGAAACTACGGTGACGAAAATGGCCGGGCAAAGCCCGGGAGCCTGACCACATGTCCCTCGGAATGGATTGTGCATCTTGCAGAATCATTCCGGGAAGAGTTCTGCGGGACTGGAGAAGTGGCAATCAACACCCCGTTTTCCGGAGGATTTATCTCAAACGCCCACTACTGGCGTAAAGGCATCCCCTGGATCCAGATAGAAGTGAACCGGGCACTTTATGAGCCTGAAATTACTCCGACCTATCGGCCGGCGGCGATAGAAGAACAGATCGCTGAGTTACGCCACAAAATCTGGCAAATCCTGACCCGGTTCTGGGCCGGAATCGCCGTCGAGGCATTGATGGAAGAAAGTTCCCGCTCATGATCAATATAATGACTCAATTGGTGCGGAGTATATTCCCTGACATACCGGCATCGGCAGCAGGCAATATTCTTGAGATGCCGGCAACTTGCCCCGGTCCGCCTATGCAACGGGCAGGTAACTGACAAGCGTATCCATAAACTGCT
Organism: Methanoregulaceae archaeon; assembly: GCA_019695435.1. GTDB lineage: Archaea > Halobacteriota > Methanomicrobia > Methanomicrobiales > Methanospirillaceae > Methanoregula. The sequence goes on from JACTVF010000190.1 coordinate 1,943, forward strand.
CCATCGCTGCATGCTTGATCGCAGGACTTCCGTAGCCGATCGAAAGCGTGAGCCGGTCCCTGAATGTCGTCACCCCAAGTGCAACCCCGGGGGGATCGATCACAATACCGATCACAAACGCATTTGTCACGGGAAGGTTCTGCGAGAATGCCACGACCTCTTCAGGGATAATACCAATGTTTCCCAGAAACGGGGGATTGGCATGACGGGTGTCATACGTTGATTTCATTGTCTGCACCCGCTCACAGATGCGGGTGAACCCTGTATATCCGAACGATTCCAGATCAATAGCAGAGGCAATGCCCGGGTTATGGGTCATGTGCTCCAGCATCGCATCCCGGGCACACGCGATCATTTCTTCCCGTGACTGCAAGACCGGTTTCATGTGAACCGCAAAGGCGACTGACTGGTTGCAGATCGTATCTTTCAGCGAAAGGGGCGGGGAATCATTGAGATACCGTCTGAGATCAATGGAGACCATGATGGGCACTTTGCGGTCCGGGGGGGGCCTGATTGTGGTGCAGAGCGCCATGAAATATGCCGCGAGCAGGACGTCATTTACCGTTGCCTCCTGTAGTTTACCAACCCGTTTAATTGCATCGAGAGATGATGCGGGAAGTGTCCGTACTACAAAGTCATGTGTGCTGCCACCCCCAGGCCCGGCAGGAAACCCCCATCCCGCCGGGGGATCTTCCGGTGCAGGTGGATCGCAGATGTGCACAGACTCCGGGAACTGTGAAAGCACCGCATTCAGGGAACGATCCGTTGTTTCTGCCAGCGGGGGATTGGTGCAGTCAGCGTTCCGGTAGTGTCCCGCCAGCATGCGTGTGCAGGCAAGAAGCCCGCGGGCATCCATTGCCGCATGGTGTACTGTGATACAGATCGTATCGTTGCTTTTGGTGCGAATAAGGTGAATGCAGATCTGCGGACCAGCTGCCGGGTCAACCGGTATGGTAAGAATCGTGGGGAGATCCCGGTCTGGATCGGTAGAGTAATGGATACGGACAAGTGTATCGTAATCAGGTCCGGGCAGGCATTCCCAGTATGGCGCGTCGCATTCGACAAACCGTGAAGCAAGCACCGGTATGTCGGCGAGCACAGCTGCTGCGGCTGCCCGCAGACGCTTCTCATCGATCTGATCCTCGAATGCGATTACCATGTGCATAGTCTGATCTCCGACAGCCTGGAGCGCGTAATTGAACTGATCCATCGGTGGCGCAGGAATGCGGCAGGGCCGGGTTATGTTCAGGAGCGTGGTTTTCATGGGAAATCGTATATTTAAAAGCCCTGACGACCGGATCCCGTCATATCCCGGGTTCACTGCATCAGCAGGTACGTAGAGATCTTGATCTCCCGGCTGAAATGCATGGCGGTAGTCACTGTTTTGGAGTATTTTTGGGAGACAAGAATGGGAGGTTCGCATATGCGACTTTTTATAAATCCAGGGCATATCTATTGAAAATTAAGAAAATACCTGAAATCTGGGTGAAGGAGGATATATAATTAAATGGTATCAGGTGAGAACAATCGTTAATGATTTCCCTGCTCTATGTCGATGACGAGCCGGCACTGCTGGACCTGTGCAGGCGTTTTCTTGAGCAGGAAGGCGACATTGCTGTCGTTACGGTGGCATCGGTCAGCGAAGCGCTTGCCCGCATGGCATCCGAGAAGTTTGATGTTATCATATCCGATTACCAGATGCCTGACATCGATGGTATCGCGTTTCTCCGTGAGGTACGTTCGCGGTTCCCGGACATACCGTTTATTTTGTTCACCGGGAGGGGACGCGAAGAAGTTGTTATTGAGGCAATCAACAGCGGTGCGGATTCCTACGTCCAGAAAGGTGGCGATCCACGTGCACAGTTTAAGGAGCTCACTCACCTGGTCAGGCAGATTGTGCGGCGGAGAAAAGCCGAAAATGAACTGCGGCTGATGAAATTTTCTGTCGATCATGCATCCGAGGGTATACTCTGGATGCGGGCGAACGGCGATATTACCTACTACAACGATGCCATGTGTACGATGCTTGGCTACACCCTGCAGGAATTTTCCCGTCTCTCTGTCATGGATATCAGGCGCGGGCTATCTCCTTTCTCTTTTGCCGCAAGCTGGAACAGCTTGAGTGCCAATAAATGTGCCACAATAGAAGAGATCCTCATAAAAAAAGACGGATCGTTTCTCCCGGTTGAGCTTGTGCTCAACTACAACGAACAGGGGTTGGAATCGCTGATATTTGCATTCGTCCGTGACATCAGCGAACGGCGCCGTTCGGAGCAGGAACTTAAAGAAGCGTTCCGGCAGTTGATGCTGACTGAGGAGGGTGTGCGTCAGCAGTTCGAAGAGCTCAAAAAGAGCGATTATGTCATACGCGAGATACGGCAGCGGTACCAGATGCTTTCAGAAGAGATTGAAGACTGGATCTGGGAAAGTACTCCTGATGGCCGGCTTACCAGCTCCAGCGCGCAGGTGCTGGATATCCTCGGGTATAGTCCGGCAGAACTGATGGGAAAGACGTTTGCAGATGTGCTGGCTCCGAAAAATGCAGCCCGGGTTGCATCTGACCTTACCGGTGCCATGGAAAAAAAAGAGGCGTTTTGTTTGCTGCTGTGTGCGGTACACCGGGATGGGTGCGAAGTGACGATCGAGGTCACCGGTATACCGGTTTTTTCCCGGGGCGGGACTTTTTCCGGGTTCTATGGAATTGCGCGGGATGTCACAAGCGAAAACCCACCTTTGGCTGCACACCCTGCCAGCGTGCCCGGGTACGGATCCCTGCTGGATCAGGCCGGCGACGCGATCTTTGTTGTTGACGTGCGGACCGGAATGCTCATGGATGCAAACCAGAAAGCCCTTGCTCTGGTGAAACGGACACTTCCCGAGATTCTTGCGATGAGGGAGTCCGAGCTCCACCCGGCGGGTGAAAAAGGGCATGATGCCGATCTGTTCCGGCAGCATAACCAGGAAGAATCGGCGGTCATTGAGGAGGTGATCGTTGACAGGGATGGGCACCGTATCCCGGTTATCGTAAGCACAAAGATGCTTATGGTCGGGGACCGGCAGCTCCGAATAGGGATATATCACGATATATCGGATCTACGGGCGATTCAGGATACTCTGAAGGAGAAGGCCGGGGAGCTCGACCAGTTCTTCACGACTGGTCCCGATCTGCTCTGCATAATTGATACCGGGGGCAGGTTTTTGAGGCTTAACCCGGCCGGGGAATCCCTTCTTGGCTGCCGTGCCTGTGAAGGGGAAGCAAGG
>JACTVF010000191.1 GCA_019695435.1 Methanoregulaceae archaeon
AGATCGCACCGCCGTGCGTACTCTTCCGCACAGGTGCAGACCGCCCTGCAATGGGCGATCACCTTCGGGCGGCACCCGGCTTCGTTAAGCAGCGCGATGCAGCGATCCCGGTTTTCAGGCATGGCCGAGTGATTTTTTTATGGACTCAATGCGCTCCCGGAGCGCTTTCACGAGAACCTCGTTATCGAAATGGCCAAGCGGCTGCTCGCAGTTCGGGCACTTGAAGTCGCCTCCTATGGCCTGCGTAAATGTATAGATATCGTGGCAGTCCTTGCAGATGAAAAAATCGTTCTCCTCCTCGAACTGTGCCCGGTGTTCGAGTTTGCCAAGGACCCTCTCCATATCTTCCCGTATGGCATCGTGGATGTGATCGATCCGCAGTTGCCACAGGTAGGTGAGCCAGCCGGTCTCGTTGTTCTTGATCCTGTGATATTCCGCAAGCCGTTTCTCATACAGCGTATAGAGCGTGTGGCGCACGGAGTTCAGGTTGATCCCGGTGCTCGCGGCCAAATCCTCGTCACTGTGCTCGCCCTCTTTTGGGAATTTTTCCAGAAGATTGAGCCCTTCATCACCGATCAACCGGTGAATATATGCCCGCATTGCCGGCTTATTTAGCACTTCTTCTACAGGATCCATCAGCGAATATATTGTCGGACAGAGCTGATATTTTTATCCAGCCTGGAAAGCACCTCATCGCGTGTCGAACCCGTGGCGGACACGCTCGTTATCGCCTGTTCTTCTTCAAAAAATGTCCCCGGCCACGGGATATCAGAGACCATGGGGGCAAGCCCTTTTAAGTCCGCGTCAAAGGTAAGGTCGCGGTCGGCAAAGAGGATACGCCGTGCTGCATATCTCTGCGCCTGCGGCGCTTCCGGAAGTGCTCCCGCGCAGGCATTAACATGGAACCGGAACAGGTTGCACGCATATGCCGCTTCTACAGTATCGATCGTTCCCTGGAAACGGGGGTTCACTTCGATTACCCACGGTGTATCATGACCGATTACAAAATCGATGCCAAGGGTTCCCGTGCAGCCGCTTGAAGCGGCGATCTTCTCGGCGAGGGAGATCATCTCCCTGCACAAGGGGTGGTCAAAGGGGGTGATCGACCCGGAGAATCCGAATGCGGATTCGCCGTTTCTCCTGAGCAACTGTTCGTTTACGGCAATCGCCCGGGCCTTATCGCCGTTTGCCACACAGCAGACGCTTGCGGGGATCCCGTCTGCCACCTGCTGCCGGATATAGGGGACATCCGGGTACAGGGAAGCCCAGTGTTTTTCCTCACCGTCATTGCGGAGTACCGCGTTGCGCCACCCGCCCGCACCGCGGCGCGGTTTTGCCATCACCGGGTATTCGCCTTCAGCAGCAATGCGGGGAACCGGAACACCCAATTCCTCAAAAAAATGCTGCATCTCCAGTTTGTCGAGGAACCGGCCCACACATTCGCGGGGTGTCCCACAGAGGGGGACAGGGAAGGTCAGGTCTTCGGCTCCTGAGGTTGCAACCACAAGATCAAAGGAATATTTGCGGCACATCCGGTCCACGGTATCAGGGAGATCAGCAAGATCGTTAAAATGCATCCGGTCCCGTGTGTACCAGAACAGGTCCTGGTCGCAGAAATGATCTACCGCACAGACTTCATAGCCGGCAAGAGCGGCCGATTGCGCCACATGGCGCGTAGCAAATCCGGCAACGAGGACCCGGCCTCTCACAACTCCTCCGTCTGCTTCCCGGCCCGTGAGGGGACGATCCGGATTTTTGCGCCGGGGAATTTGCGGGAGAATTCTGTACCTTCATAGAGATGATCCAGAAAGAGCGCAAGGCTCGAGATCTCCGAATGAGGTTGGCCGGTCACGGCGACGTTGTAGTCCGCAAGGCCATACATCTCGCCGGGCACTTTTTCCGCCCCAACTACCACGAGAAGTTTTTCGCATGGCCGGATCTCGCCGATGATATCGGGCAGGTTGATCCCGTACATCGTAAGGTGGACAACTTTGCCTCCGCTCTCCTTCCAGTCCCGGATGCAGGCACGCCACTTGACGTTATCCTCGCAGAAGAAATTCCCGCCCCACCGGTCTGCTACGTCGAGGACGCTCTCCACTACGCCTTTGTCGCTTGCGGCAAGAAACATCCCCGAAGCTCCGAGAGCCCGGCCGGTCAGAGCAACATGGGTGGTCACCCGCTGGTCACGTTCGGGCCGGTGGCCGATCCGGAGTATGGCAACTTCTTTTCCGGTCATTTTTAGTTCTTCCTTGCTTTTATCACGCCATTTTCAATAATGTACGGCACCGTTTCATCGTACCTTGCCTGGCATTTCACCAGTGCCTCCCCTACGGATAGGGCCCGTACCATTCCACCGGTCCGGTTGATGAGGAGATAACGGTCGAGCCGGTCCAGCGAAGCGGCGACTGCTGGAGCATCCAGTCCGCTCTCGTTTGCCAGCTCATCAGCGGTTATTTCACCCTTCTGCGCGATGAGGTGGTAGATCAGCCAGTCGGCGTCCTCTTCTTTCACTATTAATCATTCCCGCTCGTCCAGATTATAGTTTATTGCCGGCGGTTTTTTAGCCCGTCACTACCAATCAGATCCTATGGATACAGAAAATCCCGCCCCGTCGTTTCCCGAACTGGTCGGGATCGCGGACTGCCTGCTTGAGGAGAGCGGCGAGGACGACGACGCACTCGTGCGCCGGCTAGAGACCCTGCCCGGACCGGTGCGAGGTGAACTCCTGGTCTCGGATCTCTTAAATGCGTGGCAGGTATTCTATTATTTTTTTCGTATCGTTCCGGACGAACTGGTGAGGGAACGCCTCGAACTCGAACCTGCATCATCGCTTGTTAGCGGGGTGGAAATCGATGAGATTGAGCTGCTGACCCGGGTATTCCGGGTTAACAACAACCAGCCGGAGATCATCGTGACTGACGGGAAGGAGCCGCTGAAAACATTTTCCGGCACGAGCGCGGTCGCAGACAGCCAGTCTTATATTGAATCGACGTTATAGCCGGTCCCCCGCAGTGATCAGCTGTTCGTCGACCCGGGCCGGAACGACGGGCGGGACCCTGCCCCAGTTTACGACGGTCTCTCCCATAATGGCAAAGACCCCCTGCACCTCGCGGGGGTCCAACTGGTTAAGGACATCACGGTCATCCGGACGTATCTGGTTGCAGACCGCTGTCGCCCAGGCATCGGCAAGGAGGGGATCGGGCGCGAAGATTGTGACTGCATCCGCGACCCCGAAGGAAATTGAGGGTCCGACCGTTGCTGATGAGGTACAGATGCCAAACGGTCCTTTTTGCGGCGGGACGATAAACGCGATCCTGTCGGAAAGCCGGGCCGTCCCGGCATGCACACCCACCCGTACGTCCCGGTCGCTGACCAGCGCAATATCCCCGCCGTTATCGATCACCCCGAAACGGGCACCGGCCCCGATCATGGCCTCAATCCCGGCGGTTGCAATGGCACCCGCAACGGTCGCCATGGGCCCGACACCGGCATGGGCGGCGGCGGCTGCCATGTGTAGGATCAATGGCTCGTCCGTATCCGGTTCGTAAGGAAAAAACGTACTCTCAAAAAAAGGGTCACCGGCGATGTACCCCTCTATCACCTGGCGGGCAGCGATCATACCTGCCTTTGCCGCTGTCGCGTGAGCGGGTGTTTCCGCGAGGATCGCCGCAAAGGTCTCGCGGAACCGGAACGGCTCGCGGATCATAGGGGTAACGTCAGCGCCTGGTGCGGGCACGCGTCCACACATTTGCCGCAGAGGATGCACCGGTCTTCCGCGATCACAAGTTTCCACTGATCGTCAAACGAGAAGACCTCGCGGGGGCAGATGGAGAGACAGGCGCCGCAGTCAACGCACTCGCTTGTGTTGAGATTGATCCCGTGTTCAAGCAGTCGCACGGTCGCTCCGAGCCGGGTCATGGTTGTCCGGATAAGCTGGCACTGGTCGTCAGGCACTTCAATGAGCGCCTCACCCTCTGACGAGTCGATCATTGCCCGTTCGACATTGATGAGGACACCGGTATCCTTTACCACCTGAGCGATGATCGGGGCGTTTCCCTTTCCCCGGGAAAAGTTCACGAGCAGTTTCATTTCAGCCACCTCCCGCCGAAGAGTTTCCCAAGATTAATTGCAGTGAGCATCCCGATCACGTGGTGCTCCCGGTCAACAACCGGCAGCGCGCTGATATTATTCTGTTCGAGTTTCCGGACCGCAATATCGACGGCCTCATCAGTCGTGGTGGTTACCACCTTCTTTTTCATGATATCGCTGACAATGCATGCCTTGCCCGGGTTCGCAACCGCCTTTGAGACATCAAAGGTGGTCACGATTCCGACAAGCCTGCCATCGCTGCCGATAACCGGCAGGTGGTTGGTCTCCCCTTTGAGGAGTTTCTGTGCTGCCGTACGGATCTCCTCGGATTCCCCGATGCTCACCACTTGCCGGTCCATGATATCCATCACGCGGGGGCCTTTTTTGCTCTCGTGCATCGGGTGCACCTTCTTTTTCGCATCGATCGGCCGTGTGGGCAGTGCCAGCTGCATGGTACCCTTTCCTATCCAAGATTTGAGTTCCTCGGCAACCCTGCGTGCCCTCCTGAAACTCGAGAGGGATGAGGTTCGCACCTGTTCCCCGTTGATCTCGACAGACCCCGATCGCAGTTCCGCATAAGTGACGCTCCGGATCAGGGGACGGTTGCGGCTTGGCACACCGTAATCGATCAGGTCCACCGAAATATCCTTATCACGGACCGCCGTGGCCCGCACCACGTCAAGGTCCAGTACCGGCAGCGGCACCCCGAGCCCCACGTAGAGTGTAACGCCATAGCCGGTCATAGTCGCGGCGCGGAGGTAATCGGGTGACATTTCTTTTAAGTTCCCGGTTACCATTAACGTCCCGAAGCCACCGATGGGCGAGTGCTGTGTTCCTTCGCCGATCACCATACCCTGCGCGCCGCACAAAAAGATCGGGACGCCGCTTCCGATCAGCTGGAGTTTTGGGTCGTTTGATATCGGGTTTAATACGCCTGCTCCCGAGTAGGTGATATTTCCGGTGTTGGGGAGGAGAGTTCCCATATACGTATGCAGGAGCCGGTCGGTGGTATTGGTCGCCGCGTTGTACCGCTGGTACGCGTTCCGCGGGTTTCACATGATCGCCTGGTTGAGGTTTTTGAGGAGG
>JACTVF010000192.1 GCA_019695435.1 Methanoregulaceae archaeon
GATCGTTATCCGCGTTCGGCGGGACCATGCTGGTGTACTGTTCCGGATGCGACATCACGCTGAGCCAGTCATGCCCCCACCACGATGGATGCTCGACGCGGTTGCGGATCGACCAGGCGATCCCCAGCATCGAATCGTAATCTTCCCCGCGGCCTTCGCGCCCCACGCATGTCACGAGAATCCCGAATTCAATCGCCTGATCGGTGGAATAGTCGGGCATCACACTCCCCCGTTCGGAGTCGTCTTCGTGTCCGTCTTCGTATCCATCTTCGTGTCCACCTTCGTTACTAAGGTATCCGTCCGCGTGGCTGTTTCCGTGGTCGTCACGACGATCCGATCCGGCCCCGGATGCGTCTGCAAGAAAATAAACATATGCACCGCGCCGACGATCAGGAAAGATTCCCCCATGGCACGAAACGTGGCCATCACCGTGGAGTGATCGCCAACGATGAATCCGGCGACCGCGCCGGCGCCGCCTCCTACCACCGCCCGCCACATTCCCATCACCCAGGTAGCCCAGTCATACCGGCTTCCGTTGCGAATCATCGTGTTCATCCGCGCTTCCTCCCCCCGAGTCCAATCTCTCAATCTCTCAATCTCTCAATAAGTAAGTTCAACCTCAACAACCTGCCCAAAGTTTATCGCGATAGACGCATATTCCGCTTCTTCTCGCGTCCAATAGAGATTCGGGGATGGATTCAAGCCGAATGTTTGCAGTCGATCCTCGGTCACCGGATTCTCAATCGTTCCCTCTTGTGCTGGACCCAACAAACCGAACATTTTCATTTTATTCATTTTATATCTCCTTAGATTCCGTTAATCAGCTTCCTCACGATCGTCGAGAAATCCGCCGGTGCGCTTGTCCCCGCCGCCTGAATAATCAGTTCCGCCATGATCGCCCGGTCCTTCCTTCCGATCCCGTTGATATCCCCTCGCATCTCCGACTGAAACGTTGTGAGCTTCTCGTTGATGAATCGCACCGTGGCAAGTAGAATCCCGGTCTGGATCAGCATCCCGCCGACTGCAATCACGATCCCGTCGCTGGCCTCGGAGATCATCCGGCTATTTTTCCGGCTCCTTATCTCCCTCACACTCCGTCCCAGTCAGCCTGCTTAGATGCTTCACGTTATCCTCGTACATCTTCACTAGCTCCACGTGCCGTCGATCCGCAACCGCTGCCTCCAGGTCATATAGCGTTACGATAAACTCGCTGAAGTGATCGCAACAGAAGAACATCCTCCCCCAGTAATGCGAAGCTGGAATCTGGCATCTTCCTTTCTCTCCATCTCGAATGTCGCATAGTCGGGGATTGTGCGGGATATCTAGAATGTCGTTCATGGGGCCTCATTATCACCCTGATATTATTCCGCAGCTAACTTATCCTTGTCTCTAAGGATATACAATCCTAATTTGTAGATTTCAGCCCCTTGTTGGTGGCAGACTTGCTGAAAGGGGCACGGGACGTTTCCATCGCACGCAGCGCGGGACATCGGCAGCGCGGACCACGGGATGCTTCGCCGCTCGGTTAGCATTCGGCTTGCGCGCGCGGCCTCCTGTAACACTTGCGATAGCGTATCCTCCCGCACGGGCTCCGCAGGCGGGTCCACCACGAGATGCCGCGTGAGCTTATCCGTCGCGCCCTCACGCTCCATCTGCTCCACCCACTCGTCCGCATCCAGCTCCGCATGATCCGCAAGGTAGACCGCCGTCCATCCCTGAAACGTGCTGCCGTCTTTGTGGAGAAACTTCAGCTTCGTATTCCGCATCGCCGGATGCTTCCATCCACGAGCCCAGCCGGAGCTGCGCCGGCCGCCGCGCGTCTGCCCAATCTCAATCACGTGCAGCGTCATCGGTTTTGAGGTAACGCATATATCTCCGAATGTATACCATGAGTGAAGCTCCTTTGAGAACTGGTCTTCGGTCCATCTATCCACCGTGATGACGCGATGGAGCATTCCAGCCGCGGAATCGTCCATGAAGCTGAGCGTCCGCCATTCGGAAGACGAGTTCAGTCGTTCCGGATTCGGAACACGCAGCTTCCCCGTCTGCCATTTTGCCATCGCGCGGAGCGTCGTATCGATCATCGCGCACCAGTCTTTCGCGATGCGGTAGGAGTCGGCGCCGTGCGGGAGGTCCAGGCCGGGATTCGCGGCGACTTGTAGGAAGTCAGCTTTGAGCGATGCGGCGAGTGCGGCTGCATCCGCGCCGTTCGACAGGTCGAGGAGTCCCTGGCGCAAGCACGCATCGAAGAGGAGTTTCGGCCGGATGCGAAGCACAATCCAGTCGGATTCGAGGAGAAATCTCCGGGGACAGGATTGGATGTGAGAGAGGGATTGCGCGGAGAGGATCATGGCGTGGGCGGCGGAGGCAATCCAGGACCCATTCCAGTATCCGCCATGCCCCGTGCATTACGACCGCTGCGTTCATCCCCAAGCAGACGTTCTACTCTTCCAACCGGCCCTTCGCCTTGTCGCAGCTTCCATTTGTTACCGAAATATCGTCTTCCTTGCGCGTCATCCTCTAGCGATAGAATTCGCTTCTTTGCCAATCCCGTGAGAAACTGCTCGGAATCGGTTGGCCGGACGCTGGAGCTGGACGTTGAGGACGCCGAGGATGCGGATGAGGGACCAGATTTAGGAGCGGTGGTCCGTACTTTCTGAAGAGTGGCCTTCGCGGAATCCTCCGCTTCATTTGCTTCCTGTGCTTCCCTCTCGGCATCTGCCTGCAACTTCAGCGCCTTCGTGTAATTTTCGTTCAACTTGCCCATATCGGACAGTCCGCGCTGCCGAGCTTTGCCGATCTCATCCAGAGAGTCCGCGAACTCCTGATGCGCCTTTTTAAGCTGCTTCTCCGCCGCCAGGCGCTCGTTAGTTTTCGCTTCCAGTTCATCCTGATATCGGCCCTCGATCGCCATTTGCTCCTGAGCGTCCTTGGCGTAGGCGGCATTCTTCAATTTTGTCGCGCGCTCAGCCTCTACGTCTGCCGCCGGACGGCGTAGCCCTACTTTTTCCTCCGCAGCGCGGTCAGCGACCTTCTGCGCAGCCTTCTGAGTTGCGACTTCTTCCATGCTCACGGGAGGCTCAGGTGGAGGGGGAAGAATTACATCCCCTAAAGTCTTCCCCACATACTTCTCCCCTACATCGCGAGCTACTTTTCTTATATTGGATGGATGCATCAGCCGATCCATAATGCCTTGTTTCCTTGGCGACTCCGGAGTCATTGCGGTGACCGTCGCAGGGATCTCCGGTGGAGCTTCAATCCCACCTCCTGCGACTCCGGTAGCCATCTGGAATTCCCTGCCGCGCTGAGAGTTGAGAAACTTCCCCACCGGCGCGAGAGCTTTATTCACCGGCGCGAGAGTCTTGGACGATTCCATCGCCTCGCCAAGAGGATTCGTGTTGATTGTTTTCATCGGCGCGAAGGGTGCCGGGCCGGTGGATGCACCGCCAGCCGTCGCAGCGGATTGAGTCCGCTGCGATAATGATTGCTGCGATTTGATCCCGGCAAGCAGTCCCTGCTTAGCATCTGGAGACAGTTTCCCCAGCACCTCCCGCTGCTTCCCCTCGTCGAGCGCGGTGAAGGCTCCGACTGTGCTATCCGATGCGACTTGTCCTGTCTGCGGCATTTAATTCGGCTTTACCAGTTTCATAATCTCATCATCGATAGCGTTGGATGGACTCGGTGGAGGGGTATTTTTCAGATTCTTATTCGTCTCCCCAGCCGCGGGCGCCCGCGGCTCCCCGCTCTCTCCATATCCGCTCTCCTGCGCCTGAGTATCCTTCGCGCGCTTTTCCACCTCATCCAGAAATCCACCGATCGCCGCGCTGGAATCCTTCCCCGCATCCGCAAGCTCCTCGATCTTCGTCATCGCACGGACAGAGTTGATGTGAAACTTCGCCGTGAGCGTGGACAGCAGTGCGAGGTTGGTGCGCAGCGACGACAGTTCCTTATCCTTCTGCGGATCGCCGGTGCTTCCTGCCTTCCCCAACAGATATTTCACACTCACCCGCCCCGATATCGGCCCCAGAGATTGCGCGGAATCCTTAATCTGCTGGCGTAACTCCGTGATGATTGGCAGAGCACGGATAGCAGACTGCGCGGCGGTGCGGGTGCCCCCGGTTGGCGCACTGGGCATGCTCGTTCCGATCGGCTGACCTGTCACGGGACTAAGCGGCTGATCCAGTGGAACTTTTCCGAGCGCTTCCGCCAGTCCCGGAGGCACCTTCATCCCGGCATTCGCGAATACTTGCGGGGCGATCGACGCGACCAACGGGAGGATCTCCGGATTATTCTTATATCCCGCTTCCATCATCCGGTAGATCGCATACACCGCGCCAGTGGAAGCGTTCTTCGCTTTCGATTGCTTCGCCTCCGCTGTCTCCTTCTCGAATTTTTCGTAATTCTTCGGATCGGCCATGTACTCTTCGAATGGAGTCGGCTTACCGGCTTTCGTGGCGGCTTGCGTGACTATCTTCAATGCGTCTTGCGGGAGATATTTCTGCCCGGTCTTCGGGTCTACTTGATCGAGCAGGGAGAAGTAGGCGTCGGATTGCGGAGTGGTCTTGGATGCGGCGGTCGCGGAGGGCGGCTTGGCCTGTTCCACTGCGATCTGTCGCTTCTGCTCGATGTCCGATGCCTGCTGCGTGAGCTTCGCTGCTCGTGCGTCTACCATCCCCTGCTGCTCCGCTGGGATGCCTGCGGTGATGTCTCCCCAGCTTCTTGGCGCGGGAGGGGGGGTGATCGGAGGGCCGACAGTGGGAGTCGCGCTTGGAGCCGCGCCTGACGCTGCATCTTGAGCGGGAGCGGGAGCGGGAGCAGGAGCGGGAGGCTGCGCTTGTGCCTGCGGCGGCTGCCCCGAAGCCTGCGGAGCCGCTGAAGCCGCTGAAGCCTGCGGAATCCCCGGCGGCGGTCCTCCCATCTTCTGCTGCTGCTGCGCGATGTGATGATCCGCGATCAGCTTCCGCTTCTTAACCTCATCCTTGATCTCCTTAGTCTGACCGACGGATTTTTCATACCTCGCTGAAGCGATATCGTAATCCTGCTGGAGTTGCTGGTATCCTGGATCGGTCTTGGGAGTCTGCGCGAGCTTCGTCGCCTTCTCCGCCATCACGTCATGATCCATCTGCGCTTCCGCAAGACGCTTCTGGTGATGCTTCTCGA
>JACTVF010000193.1 GCA_019695435.1 Methanoregulaceae archaeon
AGCTCCCTGCCTTTCCACTCGGCAAAGGACGTAGGAAGAGCAGAGCCCTTGTGGTCCCTGAAGGCTATCTCATCGAGCCAGCGGTCTCCGCCCCGGTTCTCCACCTTCATCTCAGGCCATCCCGTTGATCCATGCCATCGCCGAGACCATGAGAGCAGCCACGACCGCTATCAGGACCACGAAGACCAGCAGCAAGGCCAGTTTGCCGAGGAACCCCATCTATGGGCTCGCCTCCGCGAAGGTCTTGTGCTCCCAATGCTTCGGATGGCACCAGCACTTGCAGGTGGTCTCGAGGCCGGAGCGCCCGTGGTGGCCTACGCACCCTGGATAGACCACGGACTTCTGGCGCTCGTCGCAATCGCGCGTGTGGTCGCTCATGTCTCCCGCTCCCTGAGCGTTGGGGGCAGCTTGGTGAACATCTCGAGGAGCCGACGGACCGGAGGCGTTATCTCAGAGTCTGGCACCTCGTAGGACTTCCTTGCCTCAATCTCGCTCCTCCCTCCTTCGTAGTCCGGACGGTTCAGCAGCGCCTGCCCCACGGTCGTCGTAGAGCACCCGAAGACCCACGCGGCCTGCTCGTAGGTCGCACCCTTCTCCACGAGCGCCCGGATGGCCTCATAGTCGAACTTCCTGTGTGTCATATCCTCGGCTTCACCCACCATCTTCCTGCGTCCTTTATCATCTCCAGCTTGTCGAAGCGATCCTCGCGGGCGTACCTCGCGAACGTCTCAGAGGAATACTTGCCGAACACCGGGTCCACGGTCAGGCTGACGGCTATCTCAGCGAGGTCCTGGGCGAGGAAGAGACTGCCGAACTTTGAGTTCTCGGTCATAAGTCCTTGACGCTCCAGCTCTTTGAACACGCTCCCGTCTGCTATGATGCGGTCCCACGCTGCCCTCTGTGGGTCGTGCTTCGCTGACTCCAGGCTCGATGCCTCAGGGGGAGACCCGCCGATGCTCTCTCTCTTTTGGCTGCTTGCGGCTGCGGGAGTTTGTTTCCACTGGAGACGGCGCTCCTCGTTCTGCTTGTGGGAGTTGCAGGAGGAGCACATGAGCTGGATGTCCTTGAGGAGCCTGCTGGTCCTCCTGCCGTTGATGTGATCGAAGTCCGCCCCTGAGGGGTTGGCGAAGGGGGAATCTCCCATAGCGCAGATGCCAGGATAGCGCCCCATGCAGCGGTTCCCGTCCCGAAGGACGAAGTAGGCCGCATCGAAGAGGCGCTGCTTGCCCTCGGCCCTGTCCCCGTAGTACGCCACATCGTCAGGCCCCATCATCCGGGTCTCCTTCTTGCCCTTCCAGATTATCGAGACGTTGAAGAACTCCTGCGACATCCCGGCTGGAATGGTTCCAGTGGAAACGGAGGGGTGGGGGAGTTCACTCATGGGAACGACGCCTTACACCTTGAACAGATGTGGTAGTGGTTGCCGAAGCCGTAAGCAGGGACTATCTTATGCCCAAGAATCTTGCACAAAACTCCGTTCATGCTTCGTAGCCCCAGAGAATTTCCATCATGTCATCAATCTTCTTTTGCTTGGCTTTCCAGTATGCCATCCATTCCACCTCGAATAACTCAGTTCCCCAGGTGCCAGTCATGGCAAATAACTCCCTTGGATGAGTTCAGGATTGAAACCTTTTGACCTCAGAGCGACTGCTTGCCTATCATAGATCGTCTTTTCCTGGTGACAGCCCGAACAGAGGACTTGAAGGTTTTGAATCTCATGTTGTCCCCCGGCTTGCAGACACCTTATATGGTCAATCTCAAGCTTTTCAGTAGCGCCGCAAATCGCGCACTTCTGTCCCAGAATCTGTTTGATGATTTTGCCCCAGTTTCTATCGTCCGTCATAGCCGATAGACTCCATAGATGACTAATGGAAGGGCGTTTTCTGTGACCCTACAGGGTATAGATTTAACTACTTGGTCAATCTTCCTTACCCTTGTCCGTCGGCTCTCCAATGCCGTAGACAAATGTGGGGGCCACTCCCGAGCCTGGGCGGTGAAGGATGGCCTCCATTCGGCGCAGATACTGCAGTCTGGATTTGAACAGTTGTTCATCGTGACTTTCTCTCCTCGTTGATGGCTTTTGCCTCCCAGTACCGGGCCTGGGCCTTTATGATCCTCTTCCTTTCGTCAGAGTACGCCATCCAGCCCCATGTAGTAAGCCCCACTACGAAACAAACTCCGGCAAGCAACCAGTTAAGATTGAAGGCGACCATGAGATACAGCCCACCAATGATTAAGATTGCAGGCCCCACATTCCAATCGGTCATAGTGATGGCACCTTGGGCTCGACTATGCGCTGCTCCGGGGGTAGGAAGGGGACCCCGAGGACTCTGAATACATCCTCCTCTTCCGGGGTGGCTATGTCCCTGAAGTCGAAAGTCCCGTTCGTGCCGCCGCAGGCCTTGTTTATAGTCCCGTCGAGGTTGACCGTCTGCCTCAGCCGCCCCTCTGAAACCACTATGCCCTCACGGTTGCCCTGCTGGACAAGCCAGTGAGAGAAGTCGGCATCCCCGGTTCGGATTGTGAAGATGACGCCCCACTGGGCCGGCGGGATGACCACGAAGACGTCCAGTTTCTCTCCCTTGTACTTCAGGCGGTAGTATTTCGGACCGCATGGGGCCTTCTTGCCCGCCTTGTCCTTGTCGCCCTTCTCGAAGAAGCCGCTGCTGAGCAGGAGATGGATCTCCTCGTCCACCGAATTGGCATAGCCGAAGACAAGCTCCCTCCTCGGTGAACAGACTATCTCGATGTCGTGGGGCTCCTCCTTCTTCCTCCTGACGCCTCCGGCAATCTCGATTCTTTCGCAGTCCGGCCCCAGCGTCTCCTTGACTTCTAGGGCTAAAGCGAGCGCGGTCTGGTAGTTCATGGTGATTTCAGCGCCTTCTCGAGCGTCATCTGCTTCTTTCGCCGGTAGCGCTCCTTGTCGTACTTGCTCTTGCAGATTTTACATATGCTTCCTCTCGTTCCTCTGCTGTATGGATGGCCCTCATCGCAAGTTCCCCGCCTTCGCCTTATCACGCCAGGAGATTCGCCCCTGAGAACATTTTCCCGCATCGAGACAGGTTCAAGATGTTCTGGATTCACGCATAGGCTGTTTCGACAGAGGTGGTCCAAGGTCTTTCCATCTGGGATTGGGCCCCTCAGAAGTTCGAAAGCAACCCTGTGGGCAAGTTGGAACTTCCCCGGCGTTATCATCACTCTTCCATATCCATCCATGGGCCTCGTCGTGTTCGCCGTCCAGAGCCAGCATGATTCGGTCTTCCTCACTTTGGGCCAGAACCTCTCTTCAATTCTCTTCCGCTTTCGCTGATATTGACCAGTTGGCACGGCTTTCTATCCATGTCAGCTGTATATACGTCTAAGCGAATCTGCACATTCCAGCATGAAGCGACATGGAATACATCTATGGAGGTCATGTCCCGTCCACAACCAGGGCACTTTAGTTTGCTCATCCCAGCCATCTCCCGCCGCAGTAGGGCTTGCCGTTCTGGCTCCGGTGATAGGGCACCAGGATGACCCCGTCGCTGATTCTCTCGGTGGGAATCTGGATGCCGCAGCAGGGGCAGATGTTCTCCATCTATCGTCCCTTCACCAGTTGCCCTTTCAGCCGCTGCGCCAGTATGGACTCCATCTCGGCCTTCACTTCGGTCGGCAAGAAGTACGGATTGGGGACATAGCAGGACTTCCTCCCTTGCCTCAGCGATATGGCCGCGGGAACCGTGTCCTTGCCCCTGTGCTCGAGGTACCACTTCTGGTCTGCGAGCTCGTTGAACCTTCGCCGCACGGTTATCGGGAAGGAGGAGCCCAGCACGGGCCTGCCCCAGCGCCATTCCTCGCCGCCATCTATGAGGCTGTTGATCTCAGCCGCGACCAGCTGGACCCCGAAGCCTATCTCCAGCGGCACCCTCTTCTCATTCCAGTAGCGGTACAGGACACGCTTGGCGACCTCGCGGATGCTGTCGAGGTAGTCTTTGCTGGAGTCGAAGTCCCAATGCGGTGTGGCTATCCTGCCGGTCCGGGATGCTTCGATTATCCTGTCCCCGGTCTCGCCCTTCTGGGCCAGCTCCAGGGCGGTCTGGAGGAACTTCTCGATCTTGTCGTCGGTCATCGTGAGGACTCCGGTGGAGATTTTGCTGCTGCTTCTGTTAGAATGACCTGATGCTCCGCCTTGATTCGGGCTTCCGCTATCTTGAAGCTCTCCGGGTCAATCTCGATGCCGACGAACTCCCTGTGCAGTATCTTCGCGGCTATGCCCGTGGTGCCGCTGCCCAAGAAGGGGTCGAGGACGACATCGCCCTGCCTGCTGCCGAGGCTGATGAGGTAGGACATTATGGCGATGGGCTTGACGGTGGGGTGTTTGTTATGAGAAGTTGTCACGAATCGTTCCATTCCTTTTGATGGCCTCTGTGGATTTCCTGACCGGGAATCAGGCGACATTGATGCCTTTGTGTGCAATTCAAACCCATCCAGTCCTTCATTCCTCTCTCCCTTGCTCGCCTTTGGCTCTATCAGGAAGGGGAAGGTCTTCTGCACTTCTTTCGGCAGCTCTGAGACTTTCTTTTCCCACCACGCGTCTAAGGAGAAGTAGCGCGAGAAGGAACCTGAATCATTGTATCGCCAAAAGGAAGCCATTTCTCTGTTCCCGTAGAGTCTACCAAACTGTTCACCCATGCCTCCCGCTAATGTTCCATTCGGCCCCCCAGTTCGATAGTTGGTTCCATCGTTCAGCACATCGTCCGAGACCAAGAGGTTCGCGGGGAAGCGGCCCCTTTCGTCTGATTCAACCGTGCCCCTTGGAATCCCGGCCCCTCCCCCGAAGATTGTTTGCTCTTGAGTCGTCGTCCATGCTCCCTTGCCTCCGAGCCTTGGGTCGTCCACCTCTGGGTTAATCGGAATCCTCCCCGCATCAAGCCATGTCACGCCCTTGCCGTTCCTGAGAGCCTGCTCCACGTAGGTCTTCTACGAGAGGGGCTTCATGCAGACGATTATGACCTCTACCGCTGGCTTGGGCTGAAATCCGGCGTATGAGCCGTCTAAGGACTTGGCTTCGGGTGAAGTTGGTTCTGTGATGTCAAACGCTCTGTGAGTCCCTTCTTCTCCGATGGCGATGGTCGCTGGCCCGTCATTATGGACAACCCAGTTGGTCTCCTTC
>JACTVF010000194.1 GCA_019695435.1 Methanoregulaceae archaeon
TCGACCTCTTCGCGAAGATCTTCTTAAACGCCGGTGACCGTGTGGGCATGGAGCGGCCGGGGTACCTCGGGGCGATCGAGGCCTTCTCGCTCTACGAGCCGTTGTTTGAGACAGTGCCGCTGGACCGGGAAGGGCCGGACCCCGGGACATTCCATAAAATGATGAAGGAAACGCCGGTAAAATTTTTCTACGGCATCCCCAACTCCCAGAACCCTTCGGGCTGCACGTACTCACCGGACCGGCGCAGGGAGATCGCGGAGATGCTCGGTGGCTCGGACACCGTTTTTTACGAGGACGACGCATTCGGCGAGCTCTTCTTTGACGGGAAACCCCGGCTGCCGGTCAAACGTTTCCTTCCCGGCCAGTCCGTAATCTCCGGATCGTTCTCCAAGATCACCGCGCCGGGCATGCGGATCGGGTGGATGTATGCCCCGCAGGAGATCCTCGCGGCGTTCAATACCGCAAAGCAGGCCGCCGACCTGCACTCAAACTTCCTCTGCCAGCAGATCCTGCACCGGTACCTCATGACCCATGATCTCGATGCCCACATACAGAAGATCGTCGCGGTCTACAGCCGGCAGTGCCGGCTGATGTGCGACCTCTTCGACGACCTGATGCCCGCACTCTCCCACACGACCCCTGAAGGGGGCATGTTCCTTACCGCGACGCTGCCCGCCGGACTGCACGCGATGAAAGTCTTTGATGAGGGAATCCGGCAGAAGGTCGCCGTCCTCCCCGGCATGCCGTTCTTTGTCGATGGCGGCGGAACCGATACGATCCGGCTCAACTTCTCCAACGCGGACGAGGAGAAGATCAAAGAGGGGATGCAACGGCTCGCCGGGGTTGTAACCGGGCTCTTCTGAACGGAAACAACAGCGGTCGGGCGGGATCTTTTTAAAGCTCCTGCGTGAACCGGGACGACCCGGACCTGCCGCCCGGGTGACTGCCAAGGCCGGTGGCGTTGAGCGGGACCGGATCCACGGGTATGTTTGTCATTGCCACCTGAAGTAATTCCTGCATCTGGTTTTGTTCCGGCAAAAGAGGGTACAAGCATGCAGGAAAAGCACATCTGCCTGTGCATTTGCACCGGATTTTTCGGGAGTGCCTCGCAAATCCCTCTTTATTTATAGCAGCATCTGCCAGATGTAGTATTACAGGAAGAGATAGTGTGACAAAGAAACTACTGATACTGGTGCTGGCACTCTGCCTGATCGCCGTTGCCCCGCTCGCGACAGGTGCCGGTACGTCCGGTTCTGCCTCGCTGGAACCTGGCCCGGTGATCATCGAGACCACCACAGAACCCACGCTGCTGCCGACCCTGACGGAGCCGAACACAGAACCAACAACGCTGCCCACGACCGAAGTGACCGTCACGGTGGGAGGCGGGAAAGGCTGGATCGATGTGTACGGTAATGTTGATGGCGCCACGGTCTATTTCGACGGGAGCGCCCAGGGTACGATTGCCGGAGGCATCCTGTCAGTGGCTGTGTCCACCACAGGCTCCCCCATCAGGACGATAACCGTTTCAAAATCCGGCTACATGAGCTGGTCCGGCAGCCTGCCCCACATGCCATCGGATGGCGAGCATGTCGCGGTCTACGCGACCATCAATCCGCTCACCACGGTTCCGACCACTATCCCACCGGTCATGACCGGAGCGATCTATGCCCAGTCCAGCCCTGCCGGGGCAGCGATCTACCTGAACGGGAACTTCTACGGGTACGCCCCGCTGACCATCCAGAGCCTAGCGCCAAGCACCTACTCGATGAAGGCCACCCTGACAGGGTACACACCTGACAACACGCTCATCAACGTATATGTCGGGCAGACTGCGGCTTATTACCCGGTACTCCAGCAGTCGCCCCAGCCCCGGCAGACCGGCTCGGCCTACGTAACATCGAACCCGAACCATGCCGCAGTGCATGCCGACGGCGGGTATTACGGGACGACGCCTCTCACCGTAAACCTGTACCCCGGCACCCACCAGATCGTGCTCAAACTCACGGGATATAACGATTATTCCACGAACGTCTGGGTCACGGCCGGCCAGTCCCAGAATCTGCCGGTCACGATGTCGACGGCAATCCTAGGGACGGTGGTCATCACGTCCGTGCCGGGAGCAAAAGTTTCCATCGACAGCAACACAGCGGGCACGATCAATACCGCAGGAAGTCTCACGCTTTCCGGCGTAAATACGGGCAACCACATCTTCAGGGTGACCGCACCCGGATACAACGACTGGCTGAACACGGTCTACATCCAGGCAAACACCGTGAATTCGATCTCCGCGCCCCTGACACCTGCGGGCGCAAGCCCGACACCGGTCCAGCCGACCGGCGGCCTTGCGATTGCCTCGTCTCCGGCAAACGCGGATACGTACATCGATAACCTGCTGCGTGGTACCACCCCGCTCACCGTGATGGACCTGTCGCCGGGCGACCACCTGGTCCGGGTCTCGGCCCCGGGTTACGTGGACTACACCACGACCACGACCGTGACGTCGGGGCAGACCGCACCGCTCGCGCTTACGCTTGCGGTGGCTCCCACCCCCACCACGACTTTTTCCCCGGCCCCGGCGCCGGTGCTGGTGCTGGGTGTGCTTGCCGCCGTCATTCTGACGGGCGGATATATAAGGAGGCGATGCTGATATGGCACCGACCTGTTCACGTTCAACAAAGATGTATGCCGCCGCACTTGTAGCGGTGGTGATCATCTCGGGGCTGACAGCGTTTGCGTATTACAGTGCGAACGCGGCGCTCAGGTGTACCGCACAGGAGGGGCTCAAATCCACGGTCGGCGTCATGGCGACGCAGATCAATGCAAGCGATATCCAGAGCCTCAGGCCGGGCGACGAGACCTCGCCGCAGTACCTGGCTGTCGCGGCAAAGCTGCGGACGATGCGCAGCATGAACGACCACCTCCTCAACGCGTATATTATCACGGTGAACACGACGGACAAGTCCGCCGCATTCCTCGTGGATGACCTGTACCCGGTCGACCCGTCGGGTTCCGCCCGGATCGGCCAGGCCGATAACTCCCCGGACAAGATGGAGATCTTTGCAGCGCTCTCGGGCCCGACTGCTTCCCCGGTCCCCTACACCGATTCGTGGGGATCGTTCATGTCCGCGTATGCACCGATCGACGATTCGGCAGCAGATTCCAGCGGCAACACGGTTGCGATTCTCGGGCTCGATGTATCCGCCAATGATTACGTTGCATCGACCACTACGGGGGGATGGATCGTTGTGACCGGCGCGGCCTCCATCATGATTGTGCTCTCGGCGCTCTATGTTTTTGGCCGCAAGGCCGGTGACGATACACCAAAGGCACCCTGAACACATCATTTTTCAAAAACTTTTTTTTGCACCGGGCACACCGGGTACTCCATGATTTCACAACGAACGATTCTCGTCCTCCTCCTTCTCGCGTGCGCCCTGCTTCTCTCTGCCGGGTGCACCCAGCCTGCCGGTACGGCGACAACACAAAGCCCGGCGGTCGCGGCACCGGGGACCACCGGTTCCCCGACGGCAACGAATGTGACAGCACCCGTGGTACAGGAACACGTCCTGCTTGAGACAACAATGGGGAACATCACGATCGCGCTCGACCCCGACATGCCGGTAACCACCGGCAACTTCGAAAAACTTGTAAAGAGCGGGTTTTATAACGGGGTCATCTTCCACCGCGTGATCCCCGGGTACATTATCCAGGGTGGCGACCCCTCCGGTACAGGTTATGGCGGTCCCGGCTACACCATCCCCGATGAGTTTACCAGCCACAACCACAATGCCCGGGGTACGGTTGCGATGGCCAACTCCGGCCCCAACACCGGCGGCTCGCAGTTTTTCATCAACATCGTGGACAACGACCAGCTCGATACCGGGTATCCGGTCTTTGGGACGGTCACCGCCGGGATGGACGTGGTGGATGCGATAGGGAAGGTACCAACCGGTGCAGACAACCGGCCGCTCACGAACGTTACGATCCTACACGCGGAGATGGTGTGAAAAACTCTGGTGAACACCTGTGTACATCTCATTTTTCCGGATCAATCCGGCAGGGAATGAGGGGTAACCCCCTCCCTCCTGAAACGAGGGGGCTGCCACGTCTTCAGGAAAGATGTCACGATTCGAAGATCGGGGTCCCGGATCTTTCATGGTCCAACCTATAATTATCAGGAGTTCGTAACCAGTTTCCTTCCGTTTCTTTCGTTCCGGAGCAGAAACAGGCCATATACCACAAAGACAATGCCGATAAAAACCGACGTGAGCAGAACCTGTGGTGATTGTGCCGACACGTTCACCCCTCCCAGGGAAATAAGCGAAGTAAAATCAAAAAGAGCGTGAATTCCGACAAGGGGCCAGATACTTCCCGTCCGCAGACGAAGTGCGGCAAAGGTGATCCCAAGCCCGAATGCCGCGATACTGTCAACGACGGTGAAGGCCGGATCCCAGGTGCCGCCGATTACATTGAGAAGGTGAGGTGCCGCAAAGAAAAAGGAACTCATGACGACCGCACGTATCGTACCTGTCGGAAGAAGCGTGGTCAGTATCAGGCCGCGGAAATACGTCTCTTCCGCAAACCCGACCACGAGCGTCAGGGCTGCGGATGCGAGGATAGCGATGGGTGCGGTCATCCGGACGCCCCCCTCGAGCGATAGCAGGGCAACTGCACAGGGCAGGATGAAAAGGGGAATGTGTAAAAGCCGGATCCCCGTGGTGTATCCTGCTTTTCCCCACCAGTCAAGACGCGTTAAGAGGAAGATCCCGGTGATGGCAAGAATAAGATCTACGACAGCAGCCTGTACGAGACTCCCCATCAGGAATTTTTCGTTGATTATGCCAAGTGCAATGACCACACATACGACGATCATCAGGAACCCGGCAGCGCTGCGATAAGGATGCTGGATCGTGAAACCGGAGAGCGTCATGAAATGCCGTTTTCAAATAACCTCTCAACTATAAAGGACTTGCCTGATCGGATTAACCGGGATAGAGGGGGTTATCGTAACGATCTGAAAAATGTTAGGTGATTATCAACAATCAGCCCCCAATATGGTGAAAAATGTATATTTTTAGTCTGTAGAAAAGCGTTTTCGGGTGTCCTTGTTGCCCCCCTCTTGCGCCACCAGTCCCCCG
>JACTVF010000195.1 GCA_019695435.1 Methanoregulaceae archaeon
AAATCCCAACATTCAGTATATTCTTTCATGGATCTCTCCTCTGTGAGTGTGAAAACGGACGGTAAACTACGTGTTATTTGCGATTTAGAGCCCGTATAACCTGAGAATAGGTATTCTGCGCAAACCTTTATTTATTTGAGATAAAAAAGATTAGCCCATGGGAAGCGGGTATTTTTCGGACTGGCTCAAAAGCTATCGGAATTACCTGCGGATGCGCAACTATTCTTCCCGGACGCTTGACAGCTACGAGCAGGTGATCAAGCATTTTGGGTATTATGTCTGGCTACGGCGGCATACGGAAGTGACCAAACTGGTCTTCTTCTGGAAGGATTTTGAGAATGCCCGGCTTGATACGAGCGTGGATGTCGCACCTGCGATGATAACCGATTTTCTCTCGTTTGTCTCAACAATGCGTACCTATAAACCCAAGACGTTTCACCGGATCATCTCGACACTCAGCTCGTTCTACCGTTTTCTCTGTGCGCAGGGAGCTGTTGTAGCAAATCCCTTAAGCGGTATTGAGCGCCCTCGAATCAAACAGCAAGAGGTAAAGTACCTCAAACACAATCAGGTCCTCCGTCTCATCGATTCGATAGAAGATCCGAGGGACAAACTGATCGTCAGGACGATCTACTCTACAGGTGTCCGGGTGTCTGAGCTCTGTAACATGAATGTCGAGGACATCGATTTTGAGGAGCATACCATTCGTATACGTGGGAAAGGCGACAAGATTCGCATAGTATTCATCGATGATGAAACCCTTTCCGAAATCCGGTCTTTTATTGGCAACCAGATTGTGGGCCCCCTTTTTATCGGCCAGCAGGGCAAGCATATTTCCCCAAGGGCAATCCAGCATATCTTCAGAAACTATGCCCCCCCGGGTATCACTCCGCACAAGATCCGTCACAGCTATGCAAGCGAATTGTACCGGAGATCAAAGAATCTTCGTGTGGTGCAGGAAAACCTGGGTCATACATCCATAAAGACAACGGAGATTTATCTGCACACGGATATTGATGAACGCCGTCAGGTGTACCAGCAGTTCTTTCCGCTCTCCAGCGACAACGAGAGCTCATGAAGGGTATGGATCCCCTTGAAACTTTCGTTTTCTGTCGCGGAATATTCCCGTAATGGATTGGCTTCTGTAGATTTGTGTTGTCTTCCTGTATGGAATGGATATTCGGTCTCCTTTGTTAAGACATCCAAGTATTTCTCATTAAGTCGCCCCATTTATTTTTACAACTCCCTGTTTCACTGGCTCATATACTCAACTACAAAATCCTGATATTCCGCCTCAATTTCCTAAAATCTGTGTGGATGTGGGGTATTCTTGTATTCTTAAAAAAACCTGCCTTTGTGCATATAAACCTTATAATGCTATATCATAAATTAACATTTTTTTACTTTGAATTTTTCCATTTTTCTTCAGTAATTAGGCAAAGATGGACCGGTTACGACCATACCTATCCAAGAAGACGGACCATGGGGCCAAAGTGGTGGGATATGTGCTCCATCGATATGTAAAAAACAGATAACGCTTGCAATTTTCCTCTTAAAAAATCCAGAATTTCCAGAATTTTCCGAAAATGAAGATGTACTAAATAAAATGTGTTGTCATCGTTAAATCCATTTATTTCGGTAGTAATCATTCCCTATTGTTCCCATTTTATTCCAATGTTTGCATCATGGAACTATCATCCGGAATATTTTTGCATTCTCTAACCTCTGCTGCCCCATCTCTTTAATACGCACCATTCCCAATATTACTCCCACATACCCCCGTAGGGTATTGCCAACGAGACCACTACTCTAATATAATTGGAAGTCGTATCATCTGGTATGGCTAAGACCCTGTCCCAGACATTGGACGACCAGGTAAAGATGGGTCACATCAGTCAACCAGAGGCCGGCCTCATCTCATCCTTTATTTTTGAGATTCAGGCCCAGCGTGGATCTGCAAACAGCACCATGCTGACCCGCGCCTGGTCCCTGATCCGGGTCGCGGTCACCCTCCACACATTCGGATCCAAATTGGATAATCTGGAAACCGAAGAAGTTTACCGTCTGTTAAACCAGATTCGACAAAGTGGAATTTCCAAAAATTACCTCAATGACCAGATAAAAGCCCTCAAACGCTTCCTTCTCTGGCGCATTGAAAACGGCGTCACCACTCTCAATGAAAAAAAGATACGGGCCATCAAAGCACCCGGCATGGACTGGAGCACCAAAAAACCCAGTGACATGCTCACCAAAGAAGAAGTCCTGACCGTCATCAAAGCCTGCACCAGTTCCCGGGACCGCGCCATTGTCAGCATGCTCTACGATGGCAGCCTCCGCCCGGTTGATATCCGGCAACTCACCTGGGCCGCAGTCACCTTTGACGATTACGGCGTCATGATCCGCACCGCAGCCAAAACCGGCAAGGAACGGACCATCCGCCTCACCTTCAGCGCCCCCTACCTCTCACAATGGAGATCCGATTATCCCGGAGAGCCGGAAGGCTTCGTCCCGGTCTTTGTCAGCCATCGCACGTACCGGACCTACGGGGGCGAACACGTCCCTCTCGAAATGGACGCCATCGTACGGCTGATCCGGGGCCTCCGCGAAAAGACCGGGATCCAGAAACTTCAGCCCTCCATCTTCCGCCCCTCCCGCATCACCCACGATGTTGAGGATGGCTACGATGCCAGTTACCTCATGCTCAAAAACTGGGGAACCCTCAAAACCCCCATGCTCCAGGTCTACGCAAAACCCGGGGCCGATTACATGACCAATTACGCCCTCGAAAAAGCCGGTATCCAGACCCCGGGCAAAGCGCGAGAACGCTCCAAGGCTCTCGACCCCATCACCTGCCCCCGGTGCAGCACCCTCAACCCTCCCGGCAAGAAGTTCTGCGGCCAGTGCGGACTCTCCCTCACGGAAGAAGCCAAAGTAGAAGTAGAGAACATCTCCCAGCAGCTCAAGACCCTGTTTGTGGAGAATCCCAAAGCCCAGCCCCTCTTTATCCAGCTCCTGAAGGAGTTGAAGCAGCAGCCCCTCTGATCCCGTTTTCGGGAATCAGGGCTGCGAGCACAACATTTATCTTAACGTGCTTACTACATTGTAAGTGCTTACACGTCTTTAAAGGCTGTAAGTTATCTCAAGAGATGAGTGAAGCGATTGTATCTGCAATCGACATTGTATTCAAAGCTGAACTAGGGACGTGCAATATATGACAGAAGTAGCGAACAAAAGAATCCCTGTGACTGAAGAGATCTGGGAATCCCTTGCGGACCTGAAAAAACATGGTCAGACGTATGATCAGCTCCTGGCGGAGATGATCGCACTCAAACAGGAACGTGATTTTCTGGCTCACATCGAGGAGATCGAAAAGCGCGGGGAGTTTGTCAGCCTGAAGGATGCGGCAAAGGAACTTAACATCCCGGAATCAGGTTGACGAAGAAATCCGGCAATGACTTTGTTCTCTTGTAGAGAATGGCAAAGGAGCGCAAGACTGGAGGAGTGTGATCGTGGAAATCCAAATTGAACGGGGCGTCATTAAGACCCTTGAAAAGTATCCCGATAAGATCCGGGAACATATCTTCAACCACCTCCGGAAACTTGAAGATCCGTACAGCGCACCCGATGTAGAATGCCTGCATCCCAAAGTGCAGGTCTATCGCATGCACATCGGGCGAACCTACACCGTCATTTTCAGGATTCACAAAGAATCAAACATTGTCCAGGTGCTTGATCTGATGACCATCGAACAGGCACATAAGAGATACGGTCGCTACTACTGACGGTAGTAGCATCCCACTCTTTTCAATTTGGAGTGCGCTTTTATGTTGCTTTGGAAGTTATTGCATCAGCTTGAAAGATTGTTTGTTGAAAATCCCGAATCGCAAAACCGTGTTTTTTTGAATTCATAAAAATGTGAATTAACTCAAATTTCCTTGTTAAATCGAATTTAGAGAGCAAAAAAATATTATCTTGAACAGCAGATAGATATTTAGTATCTCCGGTATTTCCCGGTGACCCGTAAAATAACATTCGAGACCAGCACTAAAAGACTGTTTAGTGCTGTTGACGCAGAACATTGCCTGGATGTTATTTTATTGAAGTCTATTTTGGAAGTACCCCGCATACTCTTAGCCTTTAGGCTAACGGCGTTTTAGAATGGCCGGCGCTCTTGGGATACCGCGTCAGTCCCCGGCTTCATTCTGCTAAAGTGGAAATGCATATGAGTGATTTAAATGGCATCGATAACCATCGTTCAAAATCAAAAGCCTTCTCAGCCATCCCTCACAATCACGAGGGAGATCTTTGCCGCATTAAGTCCACTTGATCAGATTGCAGCAAGAGCGCTTGAGAAGTGCGGACTCGTACAGATAGTTGATCAAAGCGAAGACCTCTCACCCAGGTGATTCCGTTGAGAAAACAGAATCATCTGGTTCGCGTACCGGAGGTTTTGAACCTCCTTGCCCAGCGAAGACCCGACGAGGCGTCTGAGCGACCCCGAAGGGGTGGGGACATTCCTGACGTTTGGCGGCGGCGGGGGGGCCCCCGCGCGCAGCGCGGGGCCCTGCCGCTCGTCCCTCTATTACTTGTTATAAACACCTTCACGACTGAAAGGAGTGTTGAAAAGGTGAACTATTTATGAAGGGCGCCCTCGACACCTTTTCAAACGACCTCTTCAATTTTTGTAAGGTGAATGCTGATGGCCGGATTGAACTTTTAACGATCAGCATTCCCCGGGGTTCCCCCCTCGACCTGGAGGATTGTCTTAAATCTCTCGTCGTACGTATAGTCGGGAGAAAGAATAAGTCCTCCATACCGTATGTCGGGGTTCTTGTGGGGTTTCCTCCGGAACATGCCCATATCCTCTGGGTAAAACCCTATGTTCGCTATGCTCGTCTCAAATGGATGTGGCGTGAAATCACAAACGGTACTGCGACCGGCATAACTTCAAAGACAGTACGTGGCGACAAAGCCAAAAGAAATGATGTTCGGCGTCTTGTAAAATATCTCGTAGAACAGGAAGATCATCACGGCTTGCCGGTAAGTTTCATTCATTCTCATAAATGGCTTGTTCGAAGTAAGGAGAAATCTCACCCAGATGAGCAGGCCGTTTTCAAGGGGTTAGAAGATGTCCAAAC
>JACTVF010000196.1 GCA_019695435.1 Methanoregulaceae archaeon
AAAGGTTGTACCAATGCCGGTGCCGCGGACCAGCGCCCCACGAAGCCACCGGCGGATCCGGGCCGTGTCGGTGCCGTTGATGATGAACGCCCTGATCCGGTGTTCGAGTACAAAGGGGATGAAGCAGGGATCGACAACATCGGTTGCCACGGGTTTTTCTACGCGGGCGAGGAGTCTCCCGGCGGTTTCGATGCCTTCTGCAGATTTGAGGACCAGCAGATCGCCACCGAGCCTGCCGGCGACCCATGCGGCGATGGTATCGGACGTGACGTCCCATGAATGGGGGAGGGGGTCATACCGTCGCAGGGCACAGTACGGGAGGAGGACGCATGGCTGGCCGGGGCGTGCGATCTTTGTGGTTGTTCCCATGCCCTGCGCGGCGAGGGTCCACCCGTACTGATCCATGGCGGCGCATGCCATCCAGTGAGCAGCGTCGGCATCAACTCCCGACTGCCGGACAGCATCGGCAAATACCCCTCCTCCCGGGACGATCAGCAGGGGACGATGAGCGGATCGCAGGATGGGGATGATCTCTGCAATATGCGGAGCAAGGCTGCCGCCCAGTTTCACTACCGTGACGGGGGCTTTTTTTCCGTCAGACTTCTGGTGCACCTGCCCTGTCATCTCCCAACCATTATATCCCCTGATTATAAAAAGGGAAGATACCGTGTCTTTG
Source organism: Methanoregulaceae archaeon (assembly GCA_019695435.1). Taxonomy (GTDB): domain Archaea; phylum Halobacteriota; class Methanomicrobia; order Methanomicrobiales; family Methanospirillaceae; genus Methanoregula. The sequence goes on from JACTVF010000196.1 coordinate 677, forward strand.
ATGCGCCGCCTCGTTGTCTTCCTGCTCTTCTGCGTCTGTGTCGTCGCGTGCGGTGCGGTACAGATCATCGAGTTCTGTCCGGACCCCTATCAGGCCGATGATATAGATGAGTATGTTGTTGTGTCCGGTACCGGGTCTCTTGATGCCATCGCCATCTCTGATAACCACGGCGGTTTCCGGTTTCCAGCCGGGACTATTATCAACGGTACCCTGACAGTTGCACGGAGTGCTCCCGCGTTTGAAAAGACCCACGGAACGCTCCCGGATTTTGAATGGCAGAATTATTCCCCGCAGGTACCGGATGTGGTCTCGGGTGGGACACTGCGCCTGGCCAACACCCGGGACGAACTGATGGTCTACGAGAACAGCCGGCTCGTGCAGAAGATCACCTGGCCCGGGGAGGTCAGACCCCGGGAAGGCCAGGTACATTTTCTGGAAAACGGTGTCTGGGACCCTCGTCCGCTCATGCTCGGCCAGTCGCGGCTGGCTCCGGAGACCTTTGGGAATGTGAAGGTCACTGCATTTGTCTCGCCCGACAGTTCCCTAGAAGTATTTTCCGATGCGGTTGCGTCGGCACAGCATCAGGTACTGGTCAATGTCTACGAACTCTCAAGTGCCAATATCACCGGTGCCCTCATCAATGCAGAAAAACGCGGGGTGGATGTGGAAGTCCTTCTTGAGGGCGGGCCGGTCGGGGGAATCAGTCCCGAAGAAAAAGCGGCAATCTGGCAGTTGAACCAGAGTGGGATCCCGGTCTTTGAGATGACGACATCTGAAAGCGGGCATGCGCCGTACCGGTATGATCATGCAAAATATGTGGTCATCGATGAACGCGCCGTTCTTGTGACCAGCGAAAATTTCGGGCACAGTGGGTTTCCCCCTGAAGGGGAGACCGGGAACCGGGGGTGGGGTGTCTATCTGGAGGATCCCGATCTCGCGGCGTATTTCAGGGAGATTTACCAGACCGATACCGGGGGTCCGGCGATTGTTCCCGTGTACGGAACCGCGGGGCCGGCAGAAGTGTACAATGTGGTCTCCTATCCGGCGCCATTTGTCCCTGCAACCTTTGCGGGCGCCCGGGTGACCCCGGTCATCGCCCCGGATACCAGTACCGCGATAACAGGCCTGCTTGATTCTGCACAGGTAAGCATCGAGATTGAGCAGGCGTATATCACCAACGAGTCTACGACCGGATTAAACCCCTATCTTGCGAATGCGATCAATGCCTCCCGGCGCGGGGTGCATGTACGGGTACTTCTCGACTCTTATTGGTATAACACGGAGGACGAGACAGACAACGATGAGATGGTGGCGCTGATCAACCGGATCGCCGCGAGTGATCACCTGCCGCTTGAAGCGCGTTGCGCTGATCTTGAGGCAAGTGGCCTTGAGAAGATCCATAACAAGGGGGTGATCGTCGATGACCGTGCGGTGCTGGTGAGCAGCATCAACTGGAACACCAACTCCCCCGGTTTCAACCGGGAAGCCGGTGTCATCGTGGAGCAGCCGGAGGTAGCGAGGTATTTCCGCACGGTGTTTGATGCAGACTGGAGCCCGGCGGTGCGTTCGCCACAGCCATCCACGGATTACCTGAAAATTGCATGTGTCATCGGCGTCATCGGTCTGCTCCTTGTCCTGTATTACAGGCGCCATATCCGGTAATGCACGGGTGTTTTTGAACCGACGGCATACAGCCTTTCCGGCAAAATCCTCCAAAAACAGAAATGACAATCAGAACTGGCGTTTCTCATGAATTTTTAAGGAAATTTCAGAATTTTTTCAATGCGCACTGGCATACATCGCAGAGATTGATGTCACTCTCTCCGGTAACCACTGCAAGCGCCCAGCGATCGATCATCGCATCGAGTTCCGATGACAGTTCGATTGCACCGTAACCCCGCTTCTTACTCATGTACTGGGATACCGCGGCGCGGGTAACGCCCAGTTTCTTTGCCGCATCGCTCTGGCTGAGGCCCTCTTTGTTGACCAGCCGGAAGACCATCTCCGCTCTCATGGGCGGGAGGAGGATTCTTACCATGCTGTCGCAGTGCATGAGCGTGCAGGTATGCTTCGTCATACGAGTGCTGACTGGGATTCCGGTGTAGTAACGGGTCTGTTCTGGTAGATGATCTGCCGTGCATCCCGGAAGTTGAACTTCTCGATGATGAGGTGGCGCTCTTTGAGCTTTTTCAGGGCGTACCGCACGGTCCGCGGCGCGAGCCGGCTTTTCTTGACAAGGTCCTTGTGAGTCATGGCACCACCGGCGCCCAGTATTTCCAGGACCGTCCGTGAGGATGGTGGTAAAGTTTGCTGATACATGATCGTAATGTTAACAGTGTTAACATATCAACCTGTCGGTAATTTATATCCCCGGTTTCAATCATCACGTATGTTCGGGCACCAGGAGCGGGTCGGGATCCTGCTGTTGATCGCGGTTGCCCTTGCGGTCATTGCCGCCGATATCGTGCTCGTGCAGATCGGAAAAGAGCCATTCGCATCTGCATACACGGACCAGTCTCCCGATGGAACGCTGGTCCACCTGTCGGGCGTCATTGAGCAGGCGACCGTTCTCAAAAACGGCGGGCACGTGCTGCTCACGATAGATAATGTCACGGTTTTTGTCCCCGCAACTGTTGCCGGTGATCGTTCCTTCGCACAAGGTACAACCGTCTCCTTGTACGGGACGGTCCAGACCTACCAGGGTCAAAAAGAGATCCTCGTCAGTTCAACAGATGATATACGGGAAATTCAATAACCTCCCAAGGGATGAAAAATCCCGCGTACAAATCATTTACAATACGGCAACGCCTGTAACGGCTTTTGCTTTTGTCCTTGCGATGGTGTCAAGTGCCTCTTGTGCTGCTGTGCGCACACCGGCATCAGGATCCTCCAGTGCGCTGGTCAGTGCCGGCACCGCACGATCATCCCCTATTTCACCCAGTGCCCATGCGGCAGTTTTCCTGACGCCCCTTTTTGGGTCGTTAAGGAGCAGGATCAACGGCCCGATCGCCCGGGTATGCCGGAGTTTCCCGAGCCCTCACGCGGCGCCCGTACGGAGCCACTTTTCATTGGAGGTAAGGGCTGCAAGCAGGGGTTCGACCGCCCGGGGATCCCCGATCCTCCCCAGCGATTTTGCTGCAAGCCACGCGACATCCACATACGGGTCTTTTAACGCTGCAATAAGCGGCTCTACGGCCGCAGGATCCATTTCATCCCCCAGAGCCACCGCTGCATTCCAGCGATAATGAAGGTATTCGCTTTTGAGTAAATGGATATATTCCTGCACCCGTCGCCTGCGGTTTTCTTCGCTTGCAGCCAGTTCTTCCGGTGTCGGTGGTCTTTCCTGAAGTGCTGCCGTGGCGGGTGTTCCTGTATCATCCATCCGGATCCCCTCAGGCCAACCCTACGCCATGGGGGATAATTAATTTTCGTACGGTGCCGGGAAGGGTGGGTTTGCATGTCCCCGGACCCGCGTTCGTATGTAAAAAACAGGCATAAATCGATCTGATTTACACCGGAATTATGAAAATCATTTAAACGGGTGTGCGGGTTCCCCGCATCAGGGCTTCTTTAGAGGCCCGGCGGGGCAAGGAAGTTTTTTTGTATCATTTTACAGTCACTGATCCGCCGCGGGAGCGCCCCGTCTGGGGCGGCGCCGTTCATCGTTCATGGGGAGGAAGGTAACAATCTCCTCATCATATCGGAGCGATTCGAATTTCATAGGAAATTACTTCTGGATCTCCAGCGTTACCGAAAAATTCCGGACCGTATGGGTAAGTGCGCCAAGGCTGATCACGTCAGCCCCAGTCCGCGCATACTCCCGGATCGTCTCTGCGGTAATCCCTCCCGAGAGTTCGATGGTGACCCGATCCCGGAGTCCGGCCTGTTCAAGTCCATGGATCGTTGTTCGGACGCTGTCCGGTGTCATGTTATCGAATAGCAGGATATCTGCGCCGGCCTGTGCAGCCGCAAGCGCATCATCCGCGTTCTCCACCTCGATCTCGATCTTCCTGTAGATACTTGCCGCCTTTGCCCGCCGAACCGCTTCTTTGACCGGCACAAGGATCAGGTGGTTGTCCTTGATGAGCACACCGTCACTCAGGCTCGACCGGTGGGGATCACCGCCCCCGAGTGCCATGGCTTTCTTATCAAGCGCCCGCAGGCCCGGGCAGGTTTTGCGCGTCCCTGCCACCCGGCAGTGGGGGTTTTCTGCCTTCACCAGTCCCGCCATTTTTTGTGTCTGCGTGGCAATCCCGCTCATCCTGCCAATAATGTTGAGTGCGGTGCGTTCTACGAGCAGGATCTTTTTTGCATCCCCCGAGAGCGAGAGAAGGACGTTCCCGGTCTGTACGGGCTCACCGTCGCGGATATCCTGCTGCACGTCCACCCCGAAATGGGAAAAGAGCGCCGCTGCCTCCAGAAGACCGGCAGCGACACCAT
>JACTVF010000002.1 GCA_019695435.1 Methanoregulaceae archaeon
AATTATTAATCTGACATTTTTTGATCTCACGACAACGTAACAAAACCTTCTATTCAATCCTTCTGCATCTGCCCGCAGTCCGGGCATATCCAGGCTACTGGAATGAACTTCTTATTCTCACGTTTATACAACTGCTGCATCTTGTTCACGCGGTCTATGTGCTGGCAAGTTTATGCTTGATGTCTATAATGATGTGAAACAATAGAAACTCTGCGCGGGCGTGGATTCTGCCTCAAAACAATTCTTAACCCACAATTAATACACATTTCTTGTTGAAAAAACCAAATTTATCATGCTGTAGATTTTTCCCTGGCATGAAAGATAACTTTGCCCGAATCAAGAATCAAAAAAATGCGAGGGATGGAATTCGAACCCAAGAGATCCTGATTTATCACTGACGGGACGATCGCGGAAACGAAGCGTCAGGAAGTCTTTTTTCTCAAAAAGAACCACGTCCCCCCAATCAGAAGCCCGATACAGCCAATGACCCACGAACCCGGGCTGAGAAATGCGATAAGCCCGATACAGCTCAGCGCCCCGATGACCGGCACCCATGGGGGATACCGGAGGTGCTCCCGGGGCAGCCGGAGTGCGGCGATGTTAGCGATCAGGTAGTATACCAGCATGGCAAACGTGCCGACCGCGACGACCAGGGCAAGGTCGGCGAGGAGGAGCGCCGCGATCATGCAGGCGCCGGTGATCGCAACAGCGTAATGGGGTGTGCTGAACCGGGGATGGATCCTGCCAAGCAGGGGGGGAAGATCCTGGCTGCGGGCCATGGAGAAGACGATGCGGGATATCCCCATGATGGTGGTGAGTAACACGCTTGCCGTTGCGATCATCGCTCCGAGCGTTATCACGAGGACCGCCCCGGAACTCCCGGTTATCCCGATTGCGGCGGCGAGCGGAGAGCCGGAGTGTGCAAGGGCAGGAGCACCGGCAAGACCGACCGCGACAACGCTAACGAGCAGGTAGATACCGGTTGAAATCCCGAGTGCAAGATAGATGGACCATGGCATGGTTTTTTCCGGGTCTTTTACTTCTTCGGCCATGAGGGTGACCCGGGCAAACCCGGTATAGGCAAAAAAGATGAGGGCCGCACCGCTGAGAACCCCCACGGGTCCTGCCGGGGCAAGGGGCACAAAGTTCCCCGGCCGGAAAAATCCCAGCCCGAATGCCACGAAGAACAGGAGGATCAGGACTTTCGCCGTGACAAGGAGGTTGTTGAAGAGAACTGATTCCTTAAGCCCGATATAATTGATGGAGATGAAAACAAGGCAGATCACCACAGCGATAATTTTTACCGGGACGGCCGGGAAGAGGGTGACAAAATACTGGGCAAAACCAAGTGAAACTGCCGCCCCGACAAAGATATTGGAGAAGATCCAGATCCAGCCGGCGATGAACCCGGCAAAGGGGGAGATGAGTTTCTGTGCGTACACATAGGTCCCGCCTTCCCTGGGGAGGAAGGCACTCAGTTCAGCCACACTCATTGCCGAGAAGACGGCAATGATCCCGGCGATGATAACGGAAACGATCATCGCCGGGCCCGCAATGCCGGCAACGATCCCGGTGACAATGAAGATGCCGGAGCCGATGATCGCCCCGATGCCCAGTGCCGTGGCACCAAAGAGACCGATCTCGCGTTTCAGAACAGGGGGCCGGGCCCCGGGATCTGCCATCAGGTATCCTTTTTCCCGGTGACTATTAATGCTGCAGGTTGATGATTCCGCAGGACGAAAGATGTGCCGCATCCCGCCAAAATTATTCCGGATGATCGGGCAGGAGCTGTCCGGCACCGCGGAAAGGAAGGGACCGGAACGGTCCGGTGCTCATAATGGAAAAACCCGCGTTCAGGAAAGCATATTACCCGCCGGTTCATTCTTTTTTTAAATCAAAACCTGTGCCATGCAGGTTTTACAAGAGTGAAAAGGCATGAAAGGAAAACAACCGAAAGATCTCCGCAGCGGGGGGAAGGCGTGTGCAGAACAGATGGGCTACCACTGCGCAGAAAACACCGATCCCACACTCCCGTTTGACGGCCTGATGTACCGTGAGAACGTGATGGTTGCCGTGAGACTCAAAAAAGTCCGGTACGGGATCGGTGACGACTGTATCATCGAGCATAAATTCCCCGACGATGTCGCGGCACTCCGCACGCTCCCCCTCCCGCCGTACGTGATCCGCGAGCTCTGGATCCGGACCCAGAACGAGCGGGCGTTCCGGCGTTTCTATGTCCTGCCCGGTACCACTATGGAGATCGAGGAGAACACAAAAGAAGGGTACCGGAACACCCATTACCGGGAGGCATACTGGAAGAAGGCACCCTTTAAGGTTGTACTATCCCGCCGGAAGGATGAGGGTGGAGAAGAGCTGAAGTCAGAGGAGCCCGATACGGGCTCCGTTTGCCAAAAAGACGATCCGCATTTCCGGCTGGAGTGGAAATGATGTCCACGCCCATGCAAAAGTCAGAGGAACCGAACGTTTTCTTAAAATGGGGACAGAATTGAGGTTTTTGAACCTGCAATACAGAAGCGTTTTGGCGCCCCTGTTTTTGGGGGATACCAAAAGGCCGTGCCCGAAAATATCTGCCGCCCGGGGGATTCTGTGGCCCTGTTTTTGAAGATCACCCGGATGAAGATTTATACGTCGATCGTTTCCTCAAGACCGGCGAAGTGACAGTCCCCGGTAAGGATTTTGAGGCGGTGGATCCGGGCGGTCGCAAGGATCAGGCAGTCCACCGCCCCCATCCCCGAGCCCGCCCGTTTCTGTCCGGCCTTGATCCTGCCGGCGGCAACGGCAATCCGGCTGTCCACGGGAAGGATTTCGGCATTGGCGGTGATGGTGGCAAGAAGGGCTGCGGTTTTTTCTTCACCATAGAGATCGCCCAGCCGGTACTGGAGTTCGTACAGGGTCAGCACGGAGATTGCCTGCGGGGAATAGTTTTCAAGGCTTGCAAGCGCCCGGTGCCCCCACGGTCTGCCGGAAAAAATCTCCATCCACGCACAGGTGTCGATGAGGATGCCGGTCATTCCTCATCTTCCTTTTAGACTTCACGGTCATGGTCGCGGTACACGGCTCCTATATCGAGATCAGGCAGGATCCCTAAAAGGGAACCGAGTGGTTTTACCGGGATCAGTTCGATGTGCCCTTGTGTTTCCCGGACCACAAACCGGTCGGCACCGTAATGCTCCCGGATTTTTTTGGGGAGGACCATGCGCCCTGTCGTGTCGATGGTCACCACAGGACCGGATGCATATTCTGCCGCAGGCTCGCTGACGCCCGGGATCCGGGTATGTCTGCCATGCGGCCAGGTTGTATGTTTCATATCCCATTCTCCACAGGACAATGCCGCGTATGGCAAAATAAAATTTTTGGCAAAAATAAAAAAATGGCAAAATTATTGCAATGGAATTTTTGTCCGCTGATTGATTGGTAGAGCGGATCCCTCCACCACCGCAATCTCATCGACCGACAGCCCGTAGATCCCGTACACCAGCGAGTCGATCTGCTTCTCGGTCGAGTCGATCTCCTGCTGGATCAGACGCTTTTCCTGATCGGTCTTTGCGAGACTGAGGTGTTTGTGCAGGTCCAGCATCCCGGTCACGAGCGCGACCATCCGGTCGTGCCGGACTTTGTCATCCGGGTTATCGAAATCGATAACATAGATGGGGAGTTTGCCAAGAGCTGCCGGGCTGGTATGGTACCCGCGTTCAGTAATCGGGCAAGTATGCGTGATAATAAACCTGCCAAGCGAAGAGTTCAGGATACCTGCAAGGAACAGATCATTCCGGTTAATGGCAAGAAGTGTGCTGGAGATCTCATACGTACCCCCAACATCAAAGCAGAATGCCGGATCCTGTTGGTATTCTGAAAAAATAATCTTCGGCCGGTTCTCTTCAAATTCAAACGATAGGGGGATAGTTATAACATCGGATACTGGATTCAGGTTTTCTTTACATTCCTTAACTCCGGATTTCCGATCCTTATTTCTCACCATTTTTTCCATGTTTGTAATTAATGCCCGACACGTTCGGAGATCCCGGTTATCACGTATCACAAGGACAAACCGGTCCGGACTCTCCGGTACGTAACGTCGGATATTTGCCGGGCGTAGCAGGGGGATGAAAAAACGCCGACACCACCACGCCTTCTTTGTCAGCTGGCTTTTCGTTGCCTGATCTACAACCAGCGGATTATTCCTTATCATGTGTCTCCCAAAGTCGATCTTTCCCATGACATATTGATCCAGCGGAGTTCCAATCTCCTGAACTTTTTTAAGAATTTTTGCGATCCGGGTATCATTGAGTTTCCAGCCTCCGTCATCAAACACGCGCTGGTCGAGCATGAAATCATCCTTACCGAAAAAGATCACCTTTGGGAATTCGGAGCTATTCCACACTGGCGATACGATAAACGGTTTTTCTGGAGGACGATTATGGAGCGTAAGACTATACATCATCGCTTCCCCACCCGGTAAAACACGGGTCCTGCCAGTACAGGCAATCTGTCCGAGCTGGCGGGTGAGAAGAAGGCGCCGCAGCGGCCGAGCGTGCTGGGATCGAAGGAATGTTCCTGGAACAAGAACCGACATTATACCACTGGGCTTAAGAAGTGCAAGCCCTTTCTCAATAAAATATCCGTACAAACCCGCCGATTCTGAATAGACATTATAGTGTATCTGAAAGTAATCCTCCCGAGTTTTTACGACAAGCGGCCGGTATGGCGGGGGTGCACCGATCACAGCATCAAAACCCCCTTTATCCATGATTTCGGGAAATGCAGTCTTCCAATCGAACGGGTTGACTTTCCGGCGTTCGTCCACGTTGAACGGAAACACCGGTTTTCCGGTGAAATAATCCGGGGCTATGAGGGAATTGCCGCACCGGATGTTCTTTGCCAGACATGCACAGATCTCCCGAACCTGATCTGTGGTCGGGTTATTCCGGCAGAACTGCCGATTCTCTTCAATGAACGCAAGCAGCAGGACAAAGCGTGCCGCACTCACAGATTCCGGATCAATATCTGTGCCGACAACAGACCTGCAGAGAATTTCCCGTAAGATTGTCCCTGTCGGATCCGGATAATCGTGTGCTCTGGTTTTTTTCTGGGTGAGCAATCGATATGCTGCAAGCAGGAAGAGCCCGGCACCGCATGCTGGGTCGAGGACTCGGCCTGAAGGCGTGTCACTCATCATAGATCCATCGGTTATTTTTCCTGTCGCAAGACTCGCTATATACTCGATGATCCTCTGCGGGGGGACATCGACAGTGCCGGTATAGAGCAGCGCAGATTTCCCGACACGTTTTACCTGATAACCTTCATCAACATGCATCCTTGAACCAAGGAAATACTCCATGACTGCCGCGAATTCTTCCAGTGGGAGCCTTGTGAGGGGAGAAGGAAAATCCGAAATCTCCAATCTCTGTATGATCTCGCGGAGCGGCATATCGGAAAGGGGGGGTATAATCCTGAGATCTTCCGATCCTTTCTCAAAAAATATTTCTGGTGAAAGTCCGGCATCGGAACACACGCACTCCATACGTTTTGCAATCCCGTCACATCTCTCAAGAGCAGCGAGCGTGCCGGGTTCAACAAACCTGCATTCCTGACCGGTTTTAAGGAATAGTAACTGGAGCAGAGTTGATACCACGCGATAATTCAGGTCCGGATCGGTGACCATATGATGTTCTTGTATCATCCTACGGGCGAGGAGATCACGTACCAAGTCGAGATGAGAGAGCAACACCTCACCAACGGGAGAGAGAGCCTCCGATAAGAGAGAATCCGGTTCAGTTAATCCCGACATTGATAGAGGTATTAGCATTTATACCGATAATGTTGTGGCGGTTTGGACAGACAAATAAATAATTTCTTTAATTAGGCGGATAATCGTAAAATATAATATTATATGATTTTTTCATGAGGATAGATAATGCACCTTTGGAATGGTTCTCTATCTGATTTTGTCAAAGAGGGCGAAGCAGGTGCCCTTACAGGTGAAATGCTACAGACATTCTGGAACTATCACCGATACCAGCCAAGTGTTGCAGAAACAACGAGCTGGGACAATTCATTAAAAGCTCTTGCACTTACCGTAGATAGTTCCGGATTACAGGATGTTGGAGTTGTGCTTGAATATCACCTGCCATACACCGGATGCAGAATTGATGCTCTCTTTTTTGGAAAAAGTTCATCTGACACCAATTATTCCACAGTTGTCGAGCTGAAACAATGGAGTGTAGCTAAACTCAGTGACAATTCGCTGAACGTTATCGTGAACGGCGCCGAGCATGTCCATCCATCAGAACAGGCATTGGATTATGCCAAGCATCTTTCTGAAATCCATAGTTCCTATTCTGAATATCTTATCGGGACAGCTCCGTGTTCTTATTGCCATAATTTGCAGAAAATAAAATATACGGTGCTTGATGATGAAAGATTCGCAGAGATCCTGAAAGTCAGCCCTCTTTTTAAAAAAGGTGACGAAGAAAAATTCATCGCTTACTTGACATCATCAGTAGGCAAAGGGCAGGGAATCGACATCATGAACAAATTCATGAACGGTCGTTTCAAGCCAAATAAAAAAATGATGGAAGTACTGGATTCGGTCATTCATAAAAATGAAAAATGGCATCTTCTTGACAATCAGCGAATTGCCTATAACACGATATGGGCGCAGGTGCTGAAAATACAAAAAGGTACTGCGCGTAAAAAATCCGCCGTTCTGATACGAGGAGGGCCTGGCACCGGCAAAACGGTTATCGCGACGCAATTGTTAGCTGATGCTCTTAGGAATCAATTCACTGCAGTCCACACAACCGGTGGTCACGCATTCACTACCAGTTTGAGGGCCCAGTTCAAGGGAGCGGATAAACTATTTGCATGGAACCTTCATTTCAGGAAAGTCCCGACTGAAGGGGTGGATCTTCTTTTGGTGGATGAAGCACATCGCCTCCGGAAAACCAGTGATACCAGATTCACACCGGCTTCCCAACGGAACAAACACTCACAGATGGAAGAGCTCCTCAATGCTTCAAAAGTGACGGTTTTCATGCTCGATGAGAATCAATATGTAAGACCTGACGAGATTGGATCTTCACAACTGATTCGCGATGCAACCAAATCTCTCGGTATAACTCTTTTTGAATATGATCTTCATGCTCAGTTCCGATGTGGTAATTGTTACGATTATCTTACTTGGATCGATTACCTGTTAGGGTACACATCAATTCGCCCGAATTTTTGGGCTGACCAATACGTGTTTAAAATTGTAGATACGCCCGCTGAAATCGAGCGAATCATTCAGGATGCGAAAAAAAATCTGGAGACCGGCCGGATCGTTGCGGGATTCTGCTGGCGTTGGAGTGAACCCCTCCCGGATGGATCATTAGTACCGGATGTGAAAATTGGGAATTGGAGCCATCCGTGGAATGAGAAACCCTCTCCCAAAAAAGTATACAAGCCAGAGAATCATCCGTACACACTCTGGGCGAATACACCTGTTGGGGAAACACAGGTGGGATGCATCTATAGCGCACAGGGTTTTGAATTCGATCGCGTTGGAGTCATCTGGGGGGAGGATCTTGTCTGGAGGAAAAACAGATGGGTTGCCCAACGAGAGAGATCATTCGATAGCCCGTTAAAAGTAAAGACCGTAGACATGCTCAAATTACTGCGTAATGTTTACCGGGTATTATTGACGCGCGGTATCAGAGAGACGTGGTTGCTGTGTCTTGACGACGAGACAAAAGAACACATTGCCGAGGAGTTCCAGCGTCTGCAAGAATCGATCCCTGAAGAGAGCTCGAATTACCATACTTGATAAAAAAAGGTCAGAACCCCATCGCCACTTCGCCATCACTGCTGTCAGATGGCTCTCTTGCCCGGACCCCGAGCATCAGCACGACCCCGATCACTTCGAGCACCATACAGAACAGGAACACCTTGTCAAACGCACCGGCAAGTTCTGCCGGGGCGATCAGATGTGCGGAGTACTCGGCAAGTTTAGGCCCGGCCGCGACCATGGCAACGAGCATGACGGTGGCGACGCCGAGCGATGACCCGAGGTTGGTCATCATCTTGACAAGACCGCTCGTCGACCCGCGGTCCTTTACCGGGCATTCACCCATCACGGCGCTGTTCAGGGGTGAGAATGCGATCCCGGTGCCGGCCCCGAGGAAGAAGAGGTAGATGCAGACATGGCCCACGCTCGATGCAGCGGAGAGCGTCGAGAGAAAGAAGAGTGCAACCGTGCAGACAAGAAAACCGGTGATAATGGGTTTCTTGGTCCCAATCACATCCGAGATCTTCCCGGCAATCGGGGCGGTGAGGATCATCCCTACAGGAAGCGCAAGCAGGATCGTACCCGCGTTGTCGGTCGGGATCTTCTTGACGATCTCGAGATAGAACGGCATGATGATCATGACACCGCTCATCGCCATCTGGATGAGCAGGACGCAGGCGTTCTGGAGCGAGTACGCACGGTTGGAGAAGAGGGGGATATTGACGAGCGGCTCTTTGGCCCGGCGCTCCTGCAGGTAGAACAGGAGCCAGAAGATTGCTGAAATCACGAGGGCCGTGATGCCCATCACCGGCGCCGGGCCCTGCAGCGTGGTCAGGCCGAAGATCAGGGTGCCAAGCGCAACAAATACGAGAACGATTCCCCCGTTGTCCATCTTTGAAGTAGGCGAGACCGGGGCAAGGCGGGGGATGACGTGCATGCCGAGGATGATCGCAACGATCCCGACCGGGAGGTTAACAAAGAAGATGTACTGCCAGGAGAACGCACTGGTCAGGAACCCGCCGACAACCGGCCCGAGTGCGGCCCCGAGCATCGTAAACATCGCGACGATGCCCAGTGCCTGTCCCCGCAGGGAGGCGGCAAGGTATGACGTGACCATGACCGCACCGAGAGCGGAGATGACCGCACCGCCCACGGCCTGGACCATCCGGGAGATAATAAGAATGTCAAGCGACGGCGAGAGCCCGCAGAGAAGGGAACCGGTGGTAAAAAGGGCAAAGCCGCCGATGAACACACTCCGGTACCCTTTCATGTCCCCGAGGCGCGAGGCCGCGAGCAGGAGGCTGACAAGGATGATCAGGTACGCATTGAGCACCCACGATACGGCGACCGTGGACACGTCAAAGGACTTTGCAATGTCGGGAAGGGCGATGTTGACGATCGTCGCGTCGAGGCCGGCCATGAATGAGCCGAGCGCAACAACGATCACGATAAGCAGGTCTTTGGGAGACATTCTGGAGGGGGTTGGACATTCAGCCATGATTCTTGTTCCTTTGGTATGAATGATACTCCCCAGCCCTGATAATGGTTTCAGATTGCAGCGTGGGAAAAAGGGCACACTTTAATCCTGACCTGAACCAACAGGAATCATATACACGGGGTGATGGTCATGGAACACGACAACGACGCATCAGCGAGCGGCACGGCATCGTTCAAGTCCGTTGCCCAGATCTACGACGGGGACGACCCGTCGCCGGAAGAGCGCCGGGATCTCTCGGATCGTGCGGAAGACCGGATCTTCCATGCGGTACTTGCCGTCCCGAAAGGATTCCGGGGCGGACAGTGCAGGGACCTTGTCATCAGGGTGCCGGCACAGGAGCTGACGCCCGGCCGTGAGGCCGCGATCCGCTCCGCGATCCGGTCACACTTCCGGCACCGTGCAGAAGAAGTGCAGCAGGATATGAACCTGACCCAGAGGATCGGCCTGCGGGAGTTCCGGCTGACCGTTGCCGTGTGCGTTCCCTCGTTTATCGGCATCGCCGTCTGCTCGCAGTTCAAGGGTGATGCCCTCGCAGAAGTCGTGGAGAACGTCCTTGTCATCTTCTGCTGGGTCACGATCTGGCAGCCGTTCCAGTCGCTCGTGTTCGACCGGTGGACGCAGAAGGAGACCGCGAAGGTTTACCGGAAGATCGCCGAGATGGAGATCCGCGTCCTGCCTGCGGAATAAGGGGGCCGCAGGAGAGAACCGGGCTTTAGAGAAATCCCTGGCAACCTGTTTGATCCACAAGATTCCGGAACAAAAGTGAACCAGCAAAAAGAGAGCGATGATTTATGCTGATCACCGAAGATCAACGATTACGTTGGAGGAGTAATCAACGATGATATTCTTTTATCATCTGGAGGATTTGCAAGGGACCGGATAACTTTCTTGGTATTTGTACTCTGTATGAAATCGAGCATTGTCCTGTTCTGATAGGAGAACGTTGAAAAATTTGGAAATTCTGTAATGGAAAAATCGAAGAAAAAACTATTATCAGCCCGAAAAATTACCTTGTTTTTTAATCCGTTAGGTTAGGTCTCTTGTTAGAGAAATGATTTCTACAGAGTCTAAATTGGCTCTTTTAGAATTTCACTTAATTATAGGCATATTTTCAAAAAGTTTGATCTTTAAGTCCTGACAACGCAACAGCAACTCGTAGATGCAACAGAACCCTTAGGTTCAACTAAACGCTTACAGTTTCATCTTCTTGAAAGCATACGTACCTATGAGGATCATAGTAAGTGAAAATACACTTATTACGAAGAGATCGAGTCCCAGATTGAACCGGTGCAACCCAACAAGCGTCCCCCGCAATCCGTCCACTGAATAGGTAGCTGGGTTAACCAAAACGAAAGGAGTGAGCCATGGTGGCAGATTCTCGATAGGAAAGAGGGCCCCTGAGAGGAAGAACATCGGGAATATCAAAAAGCTGCTGATGAGCTGAAACCCTTCAGGACTCTCCATCTGTGAACCGATTATAAGACCGATGCTGACAAGCCCAACTGTCGTTACGAATAAAAAAACACAGGAAATGGCGACCGAAAATGGAGAGAACGTGATCCCTGACAGCACACCGGTCGCCGTAAATACATAGCCGATTACGAGCAGGATGGCTGACTGCAGGAGCGTATCAGTGGAACCCCCGAGGATCTTGCCGATAAAAATGGATGTCCTCGACATCGGGGATACCAGTACTTCTTTTAAGAAATCAATTTTTTTATCCCAGACGATATACACGCCAAAAAAAACTGCCGAAAACAAGAGCGACTGGACAAGGATTCCCGGGTACAGGAACGTTAAGTAATCCACCCCCCCGAAAGATAACACGGATCCCAGGCCTCCGCCGATAATCAGAAGCCAGAGTACCGGGTTGATGATAGATGCAACTATTCGGGACCTCTCCCGCTGGAAGACCTTGAATTCGCGGTACCAGAGCGCATAGATCCCTTTCAGCTCACTCATTTTCTCAATCTCGCCTGCATTACTTTCTCAGCCCAGCCACCTTCAGGGGCACCTTCCCTGATCGTTCTGCCTGTATAGTGGAGAAATACATCCTCCAAGGTCAGCGGGCGGACCTCGACGTCTTCCACCGTGCCTACACGGCCCAGAAGGTCCTGCAGGTGCTGGCTGGCATCCTTGACGGTCACGCTGATACTTCCATCCTCATTTTTGATATTTTTAACATAGTCCAGCTTCATGAGTGATTCCACGTTGAAGTTTCTGGCTCTCATTCGGATGATATCGCCGCCAAGATCTTTTTTCAGCAGGTCCGGGGGACCAAGCACAGCGATCTTCCCTCTGTCTATGATTGCAAGCCGGTCGCAGAGCCGGTCTGCTTCATCCATGTAGTGAGTGGTAATGATGATGGTGATCTTCTTCTCCGTTGCCAGTTTCTTAATGTATTCCCAGATGTGCTCTCTGGTCTGGGGGTCGAGACCGAGCGTCGGCTCATCCAAAAATAAAATCTCGGGATGATGCATCAGGCCCCTGGCAAGCTCAAGCCTTCTCCGCATTCCTCCGGAATATTTCTTGACCATGTCGTTTTTTCTGTTCGTAAGGTCAACGAGTGCAAGGACCTCCACGATTCTTTCCTCTCTCAATTCAGCGTCCATATCGTAGAGGAGGCCATGGAGCTTCAGGTTCTCGTATCCGGTCAGCGTCTCATCAGAACTCGGGTCCTGGAAGACGATTCCGATAGATTTCCTGACCTGGTCGGGCTGGCGTATAATATCAAAACCATTCACGAGCGCCGTCCCGGATGTCGGCGGAACCAAAGTAGTCAGCATCAGGAGAGTTGTCGATTTTCCCGCCCCGTTGGGGCCAAGGAGGCCGAATACTTCCCCCTTCTCGATCTTCAAGTCAAGGTTATCAACAGCGGTGAGGTTACCAAATTTCTTTGTCAATTTTTTTGTCTCAATGATATGCATATCTTCACCGTTGCTTTTTGTCCTTTACGCAACCCAAGATTTCAAACTCGAACTGACTTTAAATATCATCAACTATATTGGCTCTCGCTCAAATTGCCGGAGTTTGAATATCCTCGCTGCTCCCAGTAGCCTTGGTAGTTCGGATTGTCAGAGAGTTCAATCTCATCGATCCACTTGATCCACTTGTATCCCCATTTGTCCTCAGCCACCAGCCGGAAGGGATAGCCGTGTTCTGCGTCAATGGTGATGTTGTTCATCTTATACGCGATGATGATATTGTTATCCATAACGTAACTGAGCGGGAACGATGTTGTATACCCGTCTGTGGCGTGAAAGATTACGGTGTTCGCTCTAGGATCAACGCCCGCTTCATTTATGAGATCCTTGACAAGCACGCCTTCCCAGAGGATCTTAACAGACCAGCCTTCGACGCAGTTGAGCGTGACGACCTTAGTGTAATGCTGGTGGTTGTTAAGAATATCGCCATACGTCGAAACGGTTGTCTTTGTAGTAAGGCCGGTGATGGTGAGCCTATAATCGGACTCGTTAATGTGTTGAGTTCCGATGATGGCATTTTCTGGTACATCGCTGATGGACGAGAGATCCTGCCCCTGGTAGGACCGAACTTCGACTGCAGCGAGATTTGTGATCCCATTTGAGGACGATCCGGACCGGAATACCGAGCTCAAAAAGGCGACCACAAGAACGATTATTACGACCGCTATGACTAGGGTAATCACACGGTACGAGCGGGGGTTCATTACTTGTTACCTGCACCCTCAATTACATTAAAGTTGGGATTGAGGAACTGGACTGGTTTCTGTCGGCCAGAACCGCTATCCCGGGCAAGATCTTTCCGGAGAGGAACTGGAGGAAGGCACCCCCGCCCGTGGAGACATGCGTCATCTTCCCGGAAAGCCCGAGCTGCGTTACAACTTCGGCTGTGGACCCACCCCCGATTACGGTCGTAGCATTGAGGCCTGCAAGAACCATTGCAATGGATTTCGTCCCTTCTGAAAATTCCGGAACTTCGAACACTCCCATCGGACCGTTCCATGCCACCATCCGGCATTTTTTAAGCTCTTTTGTATACTCCGTAATAGTTAGGGGCCCAATATCTGCGATCCTGCAATTCGCGGGGATCTGCTTTACACTCACCACCAGTGTAATTGCAGTGGCTTCCAGTTTTTCAGTGACAACAACATCTTCAGGAAGTAGGATTGTGACATTAAGGGCTCTCGCTTTTTGCATGATCCTCATGACTAATTCCATTTTGTCGGGTTCCACCGCAGAGATCCCCACATTACAACCCCCACCTTTCAAAAACGTGGCAGCAGTTCCTCCCCCGATGAGAACAAGATCAACATGAGGGATAATATGTTCCAGAAGTCTAATTTTCTCTCCTGCTTTTGCCCCACCAATAACAAGAGCAAAAGGCCGGGCTGGGTTCTCAAGGATACGACTCAGCTGATCGATCTCCTTTTCCATGAGGAGACCGGCTACACAGGGAAGATAATCTGCTAGCCCTACAACAGATGCATGTGCCCGGTGGCTCACGCCAAAGGCATCGTTGACGACGAGATCTGCTAGTTTGGAGAGTTCTTGGGTAAATCCGGGATCGTTCTCCTCTTCGCCCTGATAGAACCTCAGGTTTTCAAGAAGGACGACCTCTCCCTCCTGCATTCCGGACACGACCTGCTCAACCCCGGGCCCAATCGCTTCCCGCAGAGGTTTAACCGGTCTTTGTAACAGCTCCGACAGACGCCGGGCTACGGGTTCCAGTCGCAGATTCTCGTCTACTCTGCCATGTGGCCTGCCCAGATGGGAACAGAGAATGATCCGGGCCCTGTGACCGATCAGGTACGTGATCGTGGGGAGACAGGCACGGAGGCGGGTATCGTCTTTGATCTTTTTGTTCCGGTCCATGGGTACATTGAAATCCGTCCTTACAAGCACCCGTTTTCCGTCAACATCCACGTCCATCACAGTCTTTTTCTGCATCGTTTCTCCTTTCTCTCGTAAAATCTGGACAGGAGCATTAGGTTTTGTATTGTCGTTTGTCCTTACTGAGATGTAAATACGTCAGGACACTTTCTTTAAGGTAACTCCCCGGAAACGATCCTGCCAGCGTTTGGGAATTAGTGATTGTGTATGGTCAATGGAGGAATAATAGTTTATAACGCATTTTCAGAAAAAAAATAAATATCGGTTTAGTAAATAGTGCGATTATTAACATATGTCGCCATTGAACATGGCATCCTGGAAAAAATCCGTGCATCTGCCACAGGGTAACTATCATGCGTACGCATGGAAAAACAGAATTTTCTTCGGAATACTTGTAGCAGTCGTCATGGCAATGATTTGCGGTCCCGCCCTCGCACTGCCTTCTCCATCACCCGTCAGGGGGGCCGGACAATTTAACCTGGGTATCCCGGTATACTGGCCGTATCACGTCATGCTCGTGTCTACAGGACTTATCCTTCTCGTTGCAGGTTTTATTATCGCGAGGTTTCGCAAAACAGGAACATGGTATGAAACTCATATAATCCTTGAAATAGTTGGTAGTGCCTGTGCAATTGCCGGCCTGTTTATCGGGATATATATGGTCACGCTTTCCGGTCTTCCGCACTTTCGAAATATTCATGAAATAGTAGGTGGGGTAATAGGGATCCTGTTAATTATCACGATAACTCTCGGTTATTTCATAAAACGCGCAAACAAATCAAAAAAAATCGTCCGGATAAGCCACCGCTGGCTGGGGCGAATCTCTATTGCCCTCCTTGTTATTAACGTTGGGCTCGGTCTCTTATTCCTGTCTATAATCCTACAAAGGTAGCTTCATCGTTTATTGTAAAACTCTATTAACATCTTTTGACTGTTGCGGCAGGCCCACGATCCGGAAAAGATTTCCCCCCAATACAATCACAATAAACTCGGAGGGAAATCTCCATCTTTCTGAATTTAATCGAATTTTTCTATTTTAATTTATATGGGCAATTAAAAACAACAACAACAACAACATGTTCATTGTTTCAAAGATTGTTTCAAAATCTGCGTTCTGCCATAGATCGTATTAAAATCGTATTCGACAATTGAAACGGGTGAGGACAATTCCAGTCTCTAGAAATTCCCTTTGACGTTCCTACAATCTGCTTCGGCCACCCATATCGAATGCAGATAATGGGAGAACTGGCTTGGCGAGGAAAACAAGCGCAAAAATGCATGAATCCATAAAGGCGAACCGTGCAAGCGTTGCTGTTTTCGTTTTGAACGTAATAGAGATGGGCGGACTGCTACTACCTCATGCTAGGAAGGCGATCGTATGAAAAACACGACATGTTTTCTTCTTCTTCTGGCAGTGACTGCGACACTGATCATTGCCGGTTGTGCACAGCAGCAACAGCAGGTACAGGCATCTTCGACACCAGCGGCCGTCCGGACCGCCGATACCATCAGGGTGACAAGCAGCACGCTTGGTACCATCCTCACGGACGGCAAGGGAAATACCCTCTATTACTTTGCAAACGATGTTCCTGCGAGCGGAGCAAGCACCTGCACGGCGCAATGTGCCATCGTATGGCCGGCCTTTTCAGCTGGTACCCTCCAGGTATCTGCCCCACTTGATACGGCTGATTTTGGCACCATCACGCGGGCCGACGGTACACAACAGACCACTTGGCATGGCTGGCCCCTCTATTACTACGCCACTGATTCAGCACCGGGTGATGTGAACGGGGAGAATGTCCAGAAGGTCTGGTTTGTGGTAAAAACCGGGGAAAATGTCCTGATTACGCATAGCCCGGACCTCGGCCTGTACCTTACGGACATCTCCGGAAAAACGCTCTACATCTTCACGAAGGATACCGCCGGGACTAGCGCCTGTACCGGCACCTGCCTTGCAAAATGGCCGGCCTTTTATGCCAATCCGGTTTCTGCTCCGTCGGTCCTGAATCTAACAGACTTTTCTGTGGTATCCCGGGCAGATGGCGTGAACCAGACAGCCTACATGGGCAGGTCGCTCTATTCGTTTACCGGTGACGCAAAGCCGGGCGATGTGAACGGACAGGGATTTAACAACGCGTGGTATGTCGCCAATGTATCCGTGATGACCCCGGTTGTTACAACTCAGCCAACAGCAGCCAGTACCACGAACTCCGCAAGTGCCGGCTACGGTGGAGGGTACTGATCGGGGAATTACCTCTTTTTCAGATATAAAGCGTGGGATGCTCGCCTGAGTTTACCACTCCGCAGCCGTCATAGGCTAATCCTCGATAATACCGCCGAAAGTTATCGAGCTGAATGGAGTTTCAAAAAATAGAAAGTAACTATGAATTTTTTAAACATATCTAGTTTAAATCAGTTCGACCGCATGCAGGGCAGTCAAAATAGCATCTTTGTACACATCAAGTTTAACCGGGCATGGGACTCACGCCCGGTTTCTTTTTCGTTTTCAAAGATTAATCTGGTGCTGTTGCGTTGGCGGCTGGTGACTCATATTTCACCTCGTTAAGATTGTCCAATCAACCGCAAACGCGACGGCACCATCTCCCAACCTGTCTCTTAATTTCGGGTGGGAATTTTAAGAGGGTTCAAAAATAAATCTATATGCCCGGGCAATTTCTGCCACACTCCATGCCTGCGCGATGCATCCTCCCGGATGGTGTGGGGGGTCGCCATCAAAGATCTCGGATATGTAACCCATTCCAGCCTCTCGTATATGCCGGAGGATCGGGGCAAGGATCTGTGCTGCCCTGTTTCGGGGAAGACCATTTCTTATGAGTGCTTCAACATAATAACCGGTGAGCCAGGGCCAGACACATCCGTTATGATAACTGCTGTCGCCGGCATATTGTCCTTTGTATTTCTGATCTGACGGCGAAAGAGTGCGAAGCCCGTAAGGAGTTAAAAGTAATTTATTTATTGTGTTCTGGGCGGTTGCGCTCTGGCCCGGATTTAAAAGGCCAAAAGAGATTGCAATTACCTGGTTCGGCCGGATAGAGGGATCTACCGGATCGATACAATCGTAGAGGCACTGTCCTTTCTGGTTCCAGAACCGCTGGAATTCCCCGCGTGCCGATTCAGAACTGACTGATGTCCGGATCCCCATTGCCTCCGCTTCCATCAAAGCACTTACCCAAAGTGCGTTGATCTCGACAGGTTTTCCTTCGCGCGGCGTAAAATCGGTATCCATCCATGTGCTTTTCGGCACAACAGAGATCAGGTCATGGTCCAGTGAGGCAACAGGAGAAAAGGGGTACTCCTCCAGAATATTTCCGATCACGGGTTTCATCTTCTCCATGAATGGATCGTCCCCCCACCGGCGACGGTACCGGGCGAGGGCATGGATAAACCACAACGAGGCATCGCTGGTGTGGTAATTGTCGGGAAACCTGTTGGGGATCACACCATCTTTGCTCATGTCGGAAAGCTGTTTGAGGACTGCACGAGACTCCTCTTTAAGACCGCGTTCGATTAATAAACCTGTAACACTGATGGCAGAATCCCGGCCCCAGGATTCGGAAAACCAGTGGTAGCCGGCAAATATCTCATTGCCATGACAGAATGCATCCGATGCCCATTCCAGCCAGTCAAGGGTGGTCTGCGGTGATGGTGTATGGGAAGTGTTTTGCAAAGGATGTGCGTTCCCGGTGCACCGGAAGGTAACTGTGGAATCCCGCACCCGGCCCTGAAAAACTCCGGGTGAATGGAGGTCCTCAACGGATTTGTATCCCCGTTCATGTTCCCGTTGGTACCAGAGATTCCAATAAGTTTCAGGGTGGGGCTCATAGGGAAGAGTGCTTTCAAAGAAAAGATCGTGCCATCGAAAACCGTTATGTTCGTTTGTGTAATCCGGACGAGGATCCCTGAATACCTCATGCACCGGTCGGTCGGTAATAAGGGGACGGACCTGGAGATCTGCATCACCTGAAATATCATATACAATCGAAAGGTCGCCATCAAAAGTGATTGCCTTTCTAACGATAACGTCATCCATCCAATAAACCCACGATGGAGGATATACCGAAAACCCATGAAGGTACCTGAGCCCTGCATCATCGGATGCTCTGTCATACTGCTGTGTTGAAATCTTCACTCCGTTTACTATTTCGTCAAGCCCGGCAAGGAGCAGACGTCCGTCCTGAACAAAAAGACCATGGTATTTTCTGGTATTGCCACTAACGGTTGAGGAGGAATATGCATGGGCTGATGTCATTAAAAATTCAAGATTCCGGGCGTTACCGGGTACCTGGATCTCCTGCCCGTACTTGAACACAAACAGCGACTCCTTTTAATTTTTCAGATATCCACGAGTTCCCGGTATACACTTAATGTGTTTTCTGATGCAATTTCCCAGGTAAATTGTTCTTTTACCCGGTTCCTGCCATTCTTCCCCATTGTTTCAGCAAGGTCGGAATGTTTCAGGATTTCGACGACAAATTTTGCAATATCCATGGGATCGTATGGATTGATGTGGTAACCACAGATCCCTTCACCGCTGGGAATCACCTGCTCGCGAAAACCAGATGTCCCCCGTGCTCCGACAACAACAGGTCTTTCCATCGACATTGCCTCGGTACAAACGATGCCAAAGGGTTCGTATTTTGAGGGTAAGACGACAACATCGGAGGCTGCATAATAAAGAAGGCGTTCATCTTCAGGTACCATTTTGAAGTGCAGTATGACGTTTTCTTCGAGATGCAGGTTGTGAACCATCTGGTCGAGCATCTGTTCCATATCGCCGGCGCCCAAAATAACAAGTTTTGCACGGGGGATCTCCTTTATGATATGGGTCATTGCAAGGACGAGAGTGTCGGCGCCTTTCACCCAAGTGAGCCGGCCGATAAAAAAGATCATCGGTGCGTTGCCGATCCCGATCTTTTCGCGGAATGCTTCGATCTGACGGGATGAAAACCGCGTAACGTCATATTTCTTCTCGTCGACGCCATTGTGAATTACCCGTATCTTTGCCTCAGGGTATCCATAGCTCACCAGTTCGTCTCTCATGGCATAGCTGACGGTGACGATGCGATCTGCAATAGTGGCAGACAGGCGTTCAATATCTTTGATAGTCGGAGACCCGTGGGGATTTCTTCCCTGTTCAGTGGAATGGAAGTGAAAAACAAACGGTACTCTGAGATTTCTTCTGGCCACGATACCAGCAAGTGCCGCGAGCCAGTCATGGGAAACCAGCAGATCGTAGTGCTGGTTCTCCTTCGGGACCAGGTAATTTACCAGTTTTGATGCAGAAAGCACGTTATACAGGATAGTCTCAGCGAAGAACTCCTGCCCGTTATTATCCCATGTCTTTACTTCATCAGGATTAACAATGGAAAAGATATCAGAAATTTTCATGAGCCTCGGGCGATGTACATCGATGCCATTCCAGATCTCTGATGTCGGGTCGTTGCCCATGTTCCGTGAAAAGACTGAGAGAGAATGTCCTTTACTCCTGAACTGTTGGGACATCTCATTTGCATACGTCCCCAAACCCCCCCGGAAAAAGGGAGGGAATTCATCGACAAAGTAAGCAATTTTCATGCGACCACCCGGGAATAAACTTCTATAATTTTCTTACCTATGGGGCCCCACAGGAACATCCGATCAACTTTTTTCCTGCCTTGTTTTCCCAGCGCATTCGCCTGTGAGGGTTCATTAATAACTGTGTTGATCCCCCATGCAAGTGAGTCTGGTTCGGGTTCCACCTTCACTCCGTCAACGAATGCATCGATGTTTTCAGAAAGCCCTCCGACATTGGATGCAACAACCCCTTTCTCAGCACTCCACGCTTCCAGAAGTACAAGACCGAAAGGTTCGTTCCTGCTGGGGATTACCACGAGATCGCAGGCGTTCAGGAGACGAATGTACTCAGAATCGGGAATATAACCGACAAAATTAGCGGGGAGATCCTTTGCCCGCTCCACCAACAACTGACGCATGTCCCCGTCTCCTGCAACGATTAACTTTGCATCCCAGTGATTTTGGCACACTGTTTTCATTGCCTCGATAAGCAGGTCAGGACCTTTCTGGTAGACCAGCCTGCCGATGAAGAGGATGAGCGGGGCGAACGGGTGGATCCCATATGCCTGCTTTACTTCACCAGCGTCGATCTCTGCGCGGAACTGGCGCGGCACCACCCCATTTGGTATCACATCACATTTCCAGTCGGGCACATTATAGAGCTGCATGACCTCGTTTTTGAGTGTTGCTGAAACGGCCGTTACCCGCTTTGCAATCAGTCCCCCGTACCACTCCTTGCCAGAGATCTCTTTAAATTCCCACCAGTCGCCAAACTGGTTGCCATTCCTCCCGTATTCTGTCGAATGATACGTAAGAATGGTGTTCCGGTCCTGCAGGATATGGAGTGCCTGTACTGCATGCCAGTCATTAAAATGGAGATAATCAAATTTCCGGTTTTTATCGAACTTGTGGAAATTTTCAACCATCCCGAGACTCATACTATTACAATACTCAACAATGTTGTTGCCCTGGGGCTGGCAGTAATGATAGTGAACTCCATTGATCGTCTGGTCCTGAATCCAGCCGCGGGTAAAGAAGTGAACTTCGTGGTGCTTTGCCAGGGTTTCCGCGAGATGGGTTGCGGCCCTGGCCAGGCCTCCCACACGCTCGGCATAAAGGGACTCCCAGCAGAAAATGGCTATCTTAAGTGACTCCAAAGATGTTCCCTCCATTCACAAACGAGGTTCGTAAGATCCTGCCGCTCCGTGCAATCCTTAATTTTCTCAGCAAGTGCAGCATCAGCAAGAACATCTTTAATCCAAGACGTAAAGTCTCCCCGTTCCAGATGATGCCGGAGAGAGTCCTCGGGCACAATATTTAAAAGCTCGCAGAACTGGTCCAGATTGTACGCCGTGTATCCGGTAAAACCGGCAGGAGTGGCGAAATGGAACGCGGTTTCCGGGGATAACGTCCGCAGTGTCCTTGCTGCCTTGCGGTTCTTCATGACTCGTATATTGCGTTCCTCATAGTCTGCGAGAATTCTCATGTAGGTCCTGAACGCATCTTCTCCAGCGATATAACAAAAATACGAGTGAACTTCGCCACAGGAACCGTACTTCGACGCCATGTAGTAGAAATGATCGCTCGTCTGGAGGTATCTCCAGACCTGCTTGTCCTTTGCATAGGCGCGTGCCGTCTCAAGGGCATGGAACGCCGTCCGCTGCCGGTCGTTTCCCATCCATGCAGAGGTATCCTTCTCGATGTCAGCCCAGGAGATTGTCTCGGTCACATCTATAGTTCCCACCGGTGAATAATCCGCAAGCACTTTCGATGGCAGAATCGTAGGAACACCCTGCCGGTCAAGTTCCGCCGGAAGATACTGCAGGAATTCGAAGATACCCGTTTCCGGCCACAAATGCTCCCCAAAGGATTCGTAGTCTAAAAAGACATTCACGACATCCCCGGGTGACTCTGCCACCCATCGTGCATAGGTGTCGGCAGTGAGGGGATACTTGTCCCATGACCCGTTGGTGAACCGGAATGCAATATCATCTGACAACCGGGTGTTCCGGAGAAGTACAGGAATGTCCCTGCAGGTATACAGGTAATTAGGGCTCCTCCAGTCCAGGATGCGATCTACTCCTTCGGTAAAAATCCCGGTAAATCCCATATCCTTGATGTGGCTTGCGATCTCATTATTGAAGGTAAATTCCGTGTTCTCAAAGACCTTCGGGTCTGCATGGAACAGGTCGCGCATCAGATTGGCATGCATCCGAATCTGCTCTGTAAATTCAGTTTTGTCATGGAAGCAGCTGGCAATGCTGTGGTAGTAGGTCTGGGCGAGGATCTCTGCATTCCGGTGGGAGGCAACCTGCTCGAACAGGGCAAGGGCATCCGGGCTCCATTTTTCAAGCTGTTCGATAAGTGTGCCGGAAAATGAGAACGCACAGGAGAAATCCTCGTCCATCATGTCCAGTATCATCGTTGTTGCAGGGATGTAGCATTTTTCCGCAATGCGGAGCAGGAGCTCTCGGTTGACTTCATCAAAATACAGATTTGCGATATCCTTTTTCTTTACATTTGGATCCGGAGTAAACGACCTGTTCAGCCGGTACGGCTGGTGTACTTCGAATCCGATCGATAGTGCTGGCATACCTTTATTCAATCCCCCTTCTGAAAAACGACCCTGATAGGTTCCGCCAGAACCCTGAACCCGTTTGATCCCCCTGGCACCTATATAAAACTGGTACCAGGATAAAAAAATCCGAGAGAATCAGTACAGGGCTTTTGTGCGATACGGATCATGATCCTCAGTAATGGTAGTGTACCAGAGGAAGAGAATATAAAAATGATCTTTATGTGCAATTTTTGAGAGTGAAATTTTCAAAATAAGATCAAAAAGCCGGGTACATTTTTCAATCAGAACGGATCTGCAACGAACGCAGTGGATGAAAGAATGTCGCCAAGCCCGGTCGTCTTGTGAATATTTTGTGAGATGTAGGTGGGGACGAACACCACAACCCGATCTCCAACCCGGAAGATCCCCGGAGTCTCATCCGGACCAAACACTTCGCGGAGAGCAGCATACGCCAAAAGACCTTCCCGCGACAGGATCTGTTCATCCCCTCCCGCTGCTTCAGACGCCTGCTGTGCAGCAAAGAGGAGGGCATTCCGGGACAATTCAGGCTGCACGATTCCGGGTTTTATGAGGAGGAAATAATACCCGAATGTATGGAAGTGAATCCGGGTCACACCCGTGGCATCTGCAAGGGAGATTGCATCACGCACGTATGTAACCGGTGAAGATGGCTGGACAGCCACAGATGCCGGAGCAGGCACTCGCAACACCTGCATGAATAACCCCAGTTCCTGTTCATTGAGCCCGATGCTGTCAGAATTCGGGATAATATGACGGAGCATCATCGCGAGAACAGACCTTTTTACACCGGAAACGCACTCGACATGTGTCCGCATCAGGGGATTAACGCCGCGGATAAATTGGAGCTGCCGGGCTGCTGTGACAAATTCGTGTTCCGTTCGCAGGTACTGGTAGCCTGAGAGGAATGCACGCTTGCAGGAGGTAATTCTCTCTAAAAACGATTTCTCACATGCATCCGGGATGAGTACCGTTGATGGATCATGGACCGGCGACACGATAAACCGGTTGCTCCGGGGCACAACATCATCAGCCAGGGGCACCAGATCTGGAGTATATTCGAAAATGAGATGGATGATGTCCGGATGATCGCCGACTCCTGATTCAAAAGTCAGGGGAATAACACCGGCATCCTCAAGTATATTACGGGTCCGGGGCCCGGCACCAGGTGCTGCACAGGTGACCGGCGTGATGCCAAGGCACCGCATCTGAATTGCGGCAATTCCTGCCTGCCCCCCGATTGCGAGAGAACCCGATGCTGAAAAAAAATCTACAAGGTCATGGAAAACTAACTGTTCACTGACAAACACCTCATCGGCTGAACAGTAATGCATTGAATGTTTCAATCGGTCAAGAAAGAGACCGGCCCCCGGCACGGTATGCTGCTCAAAGGACCTCAGCAGATCGGAGGTCACCGGAATAACCCGATCAATATTGACATTGAACCCGGTAATTACCGGACCCAGCTGCGGTTTTTGCAGGGATTGATACAGGTCCGCCCAAACGCCGGTGTACACAAAAACGCCACCTTGTCGCACGCCAGATAGGACGTCAGAAGATTATAAAGTTACTTTTGCGATCCTCTCTTTATTAAGCTCAATTGTCCTTCCAATAGTATTAACCATGACATTATCCAACCTGAATTCAGGAAGGTTTCGCACATGACCGACAATAAGGACGGGATGATGGACAAATTCCCTCATGTTCCGGAACGGTTATCCGGTCTCATTGATCTGGCATACAATCTCTGGTGGAGCTGGCACCCGGAGGCACGGGTGCTCTTTAAGCAGATCAACCAGCAGGCATGGAAAAAAAATGTCCATAATCCTGTTAAAATGCTCCGGGACGTTCCCGTCGAATTTCTTGAACGTGTTCTTACGAATCCGGAATACCTCCGTCGTTATGACATCATCATGAACCATTTTAATCAATATATGACCCGTCATAACGGGTGGTTTTCGGAACAGTTTCCAAAAGGCAGATCTCTTACCATTGCATATTTTTCTGCGGAGTACGGCCTTCACCACTCACTTCCCTTTTATGCCGGCGGCCTCGGATTTCTGGCGGGGGACCACTTAAAAGAATGCAGCGACCTGGGTGTTCCGCTGGTGGCCGTAGGATTCATGTACTCAGAAGGATACCTCCACCAGCATATCCGTCCCGATGGCTGGCAGGATAATATCACTGAAGTGCTGGATCGTGATGCAGCACCGATTATAAGGGTCCTGAATACTTCCGGAGACCAGATGGTAATCCAGGTCCCTTTTATTGAACCTCCCATGTATGTCGCCGTGTGGAGGGTGAATGTTGGCAAGATACCGCTCTACCTGCTGGACACTGATATTTCCTTAAACACACCTGAAAACAGGACTATCTCCCATCGTCTTTACACGGAGCAGACTGAACAACGCCTGCGACAGGAAATAGTTCTCGGGATCGGTGGACGCAAGGTGCTCAATGATCTGGGAATACAATTTTCAGCCCTGCATCTCAACGAAGGGCATCCGGCGTTTGCCCAGTTGGAGCGGGTCAGGGAACGCGTGGAAAAAGGGATGTCATTTACGGCCGCCTTAAAAGAGGTGAAAGGGACGGCGGTCTTTACCACCCACACGCCGGTTCCTGCCGGGAATGATATTTTCTCCCTGGATCTCATGGACAAATATTTTTCCCGGTACTATGACCAGCTTGGCATTAACCGGGACACATTTTTTGAGCTCGGGCACCATCCCTGTGATCCGGGAACCGGTTTTAACATGACCGCGTTTGCACTCAGGCTAACCCAATACCATAACGGGGTGTCAAAAAAACATGGCATGGTTGCCCGGGAGATGTGGCGCTGCATGTGGCCTGATCTTCCGGAACAGGAGGTCCCCATCGACCATATTACCAACGGGGTTCACATACCGACATGGCTGAATCCCCGTATGGAAAATCTCTATTCAAAATATTTCAAGTCCGTAGATCCCCAGTGGCAGATGAATCATGATAACCCGGAGATCTGGCAGATGATCGATGAGATCCCGGATAAAGCGCTCTGGGAGGAACATGTATGGCTGAAACAAAAGCTCCTCAACAGGATCCGGGAACGGAAGCGGATAAAATGGGAGAGCCATCTCAATGAACCCGGCAATCTTGTCGCAGAGGGCCTGATGCTCAACCCCTCTGTCCTCACCATCGGGTTTGCCCGTCGTTTTTCTGCTTACAAACGGGCAGACCTCATTTTTCATGATCCGGCCCGTCTCCAGCGGATCCTCAACAATCCCTGGCGTCCAGTGCAGATTATTTTTGCCGGAAAAGCACATCCTGCCGATGATGAGGGGAAACTAATTCTGAAACGGATCTATGAATTTGCCCAGCAGCCGGAATTTGGTGGTCGGATCGGTTTTGTCGAAGATTATGGGGAACAGATGGCCCAGTATATGGTTCACGGGGTGGATGTCTGGATGAATAACCCCATACCCCCCATGGAAGCCTGCGGGACGAGTGGCATGAAGGCTTCATTAAACGGCGTACTCAATTTGAGTATTCTTGATGGGTGGTGGATTGAAGGATATAATGGCAATAATGGCTGGGCTTTTAGCGGGGCCACCACTCCCGAATCACGGGATGCATCTGACGCCGCTGCCATGTATACCCTGCTTGAAAACGAGATAGTTCCTCTCTATTACTCTGCTTTTATTGACGGAATACCCCACGGCTGGGTAAAGATGATGAAGGAATCCATAAAAAGCACCAGTGCATCATTTTCAGCCCGCCGTATGGTCAAAGAATATGTCAATAAGTACTACCCTTCTCTTCTCGCATGTGCGGAAAACGAGTGCACCATCCAATAACTTTTTCTGGCAGGATATGAATATACAAGAATATTTCAGGTAAAACTACCGGGCCGGCTGTTTTTAACCAGGGTGAAATTTTAATGCCGGGCATTCATGAACGATGAAAAAACACGGCACAAAGCCGGTGAAAGATAAAAAGAGAGAGATCAGAAAAATCCCTGTTTTTAGCATTCATCCAGCATTGTTTTGACCATTTTCATGGTTTCAATCTTGAACTGGAAGTGCTTGATCATACCTTCTTTCATCATGATCTTTGCATCGAGCATACGCTTCATCAAGGTCATTTTCTGATCATCGTTCAGCGTTTCCCATATCTCAGTCATGAGCATTTCCTGCTGCTGCATCATTCCCTGTCCATGCATAGTGTATCCAACTCCTGATTCCGGTAAACCGGACTGACCCCTGTTTTTATCGGACAGGAAAATAAAATTTTGTTCGGCTTTCAGCGGGTGTGACAAAATTTGGAGAGTATTTAGCTTTGTTCATCTGGTAAATTTCGGGGACCTGAACCAAAGTTTTACCAGGATTAACCTTTTTCCGTGCCATTGGGTGCATTCACCCGGGGATCAGAAACCTGATCTGATTTCGGTAAATATTTTGTGCGTCATGGAAATGATCCACCGGCGATTCAGGAACAGGTGGAGCAAGACGAGCAGCCCCAGCACAATGCCGGACCAGTCATGGAGGTTGGAGATCAGTGCCGAGGGGAGAACCACCTCGGTCAGACCAGTCAGCTGCAACAGTATGGTGAATTTCAAAAGCCCGGTGACAAAACAAACGAAAAAGGTAATACCCATTGCGAGATCGACGAGCCCTTTGAGTATTATTTTGTCCATCGGATCTTCGTTTACCCCTGCTCCCTCATATTGTTTTGTACGCGATTATGGAGCAGCAGATCCAAAAGTAAAATTATCTCATATTCTTGCGGAATAATACGGATATTTGTTCTGGTCGTTTCAAAATTTGAAATATGACTTAACCCTTTTTAAGTCCTTAAAAAGGTTTTTATTATTGTAATTTATCGATCGTATATATCGGGACTGTAAATCGCTATGATACGTGCATCTTTCTTCGGTAATACTGGCGGCGATACTGGCAGATGAGTAAAGGGAGCAGTAAAAAAACAAAAAC
>JACTVF010000197.1 GCA_019695435.1 Methanoregulaceae archaeon
GCTTTTTTGCCCGGTCGATTGCGATGCTTACGTAGTACTCGTGCCGGATGTCGAGACGCTCCTCGATAAGCACGCGTGTGACCGGCACGCCCTTGATCGTCGTGTTGAAGAGCTGGCGGGCCTTCTCAATGACCGTATCATGATCGGCCATCAGGACGCCCCCGGCCTTGCCCCTGCCGCCGACATCCACCTGGGCCTTGACGACGACCTTTCCGGCAAGCTCATCCATATGGAGGAGAATCTCCTCGTGTTTGCTCACCAGGATGCCTGTTGGTACCCTGATCCCCTCTTCGGCGAAGAGTTGTTTTGCCTCGTACTCAAGCAGTTTCATGGCTGTTTCTTCCCTCCTGCAAGTGCAATCCCGAGTTCCATGGCCTTGGTGTTGAGCGCTTCGGTGCCTTTCGGTACGGAATCAAGGATGGCCTTTTTGAGCGCTTCCTCGCTGACCACGTGGGTATACCCGACGAGCGCCCCGAGCATTACGATATTTGCCACGATGTCCCGACCGAGCGTTGTTTTTGCCTCTGCCGTCGCCGGGATCTCGTAAAACATGCAGCCGGGGCGCGAGTGGACGAGCGTGGAATCGAGGATCATCACTGCATCAGGCCGGGCAGACGCCCCGTATTTCTCAAAACCTTCCTGCGACATGATCACGTAGATATCCGGATCCGCGACCTTGGGGTACAGGATCTCCTCGTCATCGATGATCACCGCACTCATGGACGCCCCGCCCCGGGCTTCGGGCCCGTAAACCTGCGTCTGCACCGCGAACTTATGGTCGTACATCACAGCGGCCCGTCCGAGAATAACCGCGGAGAGAATAATTCCCTGCCCGCCAAACCCGGAGAACCTGACCTCGCGCCTCATGGTTTTACCTCCGTTGGCGCGAGGCCCATCGCAGGCCGGCTGCGCCGCATAAGTTCGCCGACCACGTACATGTCTTCAGGGATTCTCTCACCCTGTTCGAGCAGCCGGTCCCGCTTTGCTTTCAGGAGAGAGTGCGCCTTGATGTACTCGATCTGGTCGGCGACCTGCCGGAACTTGTTCCGGCGCCCGAAGTTCGTGGGGCACTGGACGAGGACTTCGATGAACGAGAACCCCGGTGTTTCAAGGCCGGTCTTCACGGCACGTTCGAGTTCCTTGACATGGTATGACGTCCAGCGGGCGACGTAGTTTGCCCCGGCGGCAATCGCGAGTTCCGAGAGATCGAATGCGGGCTCGGTGCTGCCGTACGGTGTTGTTGTCGATATGCAGCCCCGGGGGGTGGTCGGGCTGCCCTGCCCGCCGGTCATCCCGTAGATCTGGTTGTTCATACAGACCACCGTGAGATCGATGTTCCGGCGGCAGGCATGGATAAAATGGTTGCCACCGATTGCGGCGAGATCCCCGTCCCCGGTAAAGACCACCACGTGGAGTTTCGGGTTTGCCATCTTGACGCCGGTTGCAAAGGCAAGCGCCCGACCATGGGTCGTGTGCAGGGAATCGGTGACGATGTAGCCCGGTGCCCGGGAGGAGCATCCGATCCCAGAGACAAAAACAGTATCCTCTTTTTTCCATCCCATGGAATCGACTGCGGCGAGCGTGCAGTTGATGATCGTGCCGTTCCCGCAGCCAGCGCAGTAGATATGGGGCAGCCGGTCCTGCCGGAACCAGTCCTCAAAGCTCATGCCCCTGCCTCCCACACCGCAAACAGTTCTGCGGGCGTGTGCAGTTCTCCGCCGAGTTTGGGGACGGAGGTGATCGGTACTTTCGCGTGCCGTTCGATCTCCCGTGCGATCTGGCCGAGATTAAGTTCGGGCACGATGAACCGGCGGGCGCATCTGAAGAGCGCGAGAGCATGGGCTGGGAACGGCCAGACGGTACGGACCCGCAAAAAGCCGATCTTCCTGTCCGGGTGGTCGTGGATCACCTGCTGGACGGTGCGGACAGGTGCACCGTATGCGATAAAGATCTGCTCTGCATCGGGATTTACCACATCGAAATCCGCGAGTTTTTGTGTTGCTGACTCGATCTTGTCCACGAGCCTTTTTACGAGCGCGGCGTGCAGCCCGGGGTTCGTTGCGCACGGGTAGCCCCGTTCATCGTGCGTAAGGCCCGTGACGTGCGTCCCGTAACCCTTCCCGAATTCGGGGAACCCGGGGATAAGGCCTGCTCCCGGTTTAAACGGCGGTGTGCCAGGTAAAAAAGCCGGGCGCCCGGTGTGCTCCACGGCATCCGGCACGATGATACGTTCCCGCATGTGCCCGATCACCTCGTCGGCCATTAAAAAGACTGGCACCCGGTACTGGTCGGCGAGATTGAACGTCTTTGCGGTGAGGTCGTACATTTCCTGCACGCTCGCCGGGCAGAGCGCGATAATCGCGTAATCTCCGTGCGACCCGAACCGGCACTGCATCATGTCCCCCTGTGCCGCCATGGTGGGCTGGCCCGTGGAAGGGCCGCCCCGCTGCACGTTCACGATCACGCAGGGCGTCTCAGTCATCGCCGCGTACCCGATGTTCTCCATCATCAGGGAAAATCCCGGGCCGCTCGTCGCCGTCATCGCCCGGGCGCCGGTCCACGAAGCGCCGATAACGGAGGCGATGCTCGCCAGTTCGTCCTCCATCTGGATAAAGACCCCGCCCCGTTTCGGAAGCTTGGCTGCCATGTGCTCGGCGATCTCGGTCGAAGGGGTGATCGGGTACCCGCCAAAGAAACGGCAGCCCGCCGCAAGCGCCCCTTCTGCGGAAGCGATATTCCCCTGCCAGAATTCAGTTCGTGTCAATATTCAATCGCCACCTTGTGGGGTTCGTACGGCTCTTCCTCCACCCAGTGGATGGCCTGGTCTGGACAGGTAAGCTGGCAGACGCCGCAGAGCTGCCGGCCGTACAGGTGCCTGAGCCGGCAGTTGGTGCAGCGCTCCGGGCGGTCGAGTTCCGGTACCACAATCCCCCGCAGGTTGGGGTGTTTCCCCTCCTTGAAAATCCGGTACGGACAGACCTTGGTACAAAGGTTGCAGCCTTTGCACCGGGTCTCGTCTATGGCGAGTTTCATGTGATGTGTCCTATGTATGTAGCCGTTGAGCCGAAAAAAACCTATTCTTTATACGCATTCCATTTTCTGGTCTGCGCCAAAGATTTTTCTCGCGTTCTCCCACACGGCCTCGAAGATATCGTTTCCCTGCGCATCGATCCCAACCACCAAGGGCAGCCGGTCAAGTTCGATTATCCAGACGGCTTCTGCCATGCCGAGGTCGGGGAAGTGTACACCCTTTAATGTCATGCGAGATGCGGCAAGCGCCGCACATCCCCCGGTGAAGGCAAAGTAGACTCCCCTTCCCCGGAGCTGTTCTTTCACGGTGCTGTCCATACCGCCTTTCCCGATCAGCGCCCGGACGCCTTTGTCGAAGAGGAAGCCGGAGAGATTATTCATCCGTGCGGAGGTGGTCGGCCCTGCGGCCACGATTCTGTCGTCTTTCACCACCGGTCCGCAGTGGTAGATCACGGCCCCTTCCGAATCAAACGGGATGCCCTTACTCTTCATACGGAGGTGTACCTCGTCCCGAGCGGTGTAAACAAGGCCCGAGAGTTCAACCCTGTCGCCCGCCCGGAGTGCGAGAATCTCGTCGCCAAGCGGTGTATGGAGCTGCACGACCGTTTTGGTCACCAGTCCACCTCCACAGTTGCGTGCCGGTTCGCCCAGCACTGGACGTTCACGGCAACCGGCAGGGATGCAGTATGGCAGGCAGCCGTCTTTACCTTGACCGCAAGGGCAGTCGTGCTCCCACCTAGTCCCATCGGCCCGATTCCGAGCCGGTTCACCGAGTCGCAGAGTTTCTGCTCGAAGGCAGTCATTGTATTGATGGGCTGGAGCAGCGCCTCCTTTGCAAGTGCCGTGACACCATCGAATGTCCCTCCAATCCCGACACCGAGTACTACCGGCGGGCAGGGCCGGCCACCGGCGATCAGCATGGTCTCGACAACGACATCCTCAATTTTTTCTTTCTGTGACGGGAGGAGCATCACAATCCTTGAGACGTTCTCTGCCCCGGCACCCTTGGGCAGCACGGTCACCATGAACCGTTCCCCGGGCTGCACGTGGATTGCAGGCATCCCGACGCCAGTGTTATCCCCGGAATTGTGCCGGGTGAGGGGATCGACAACGTTTGGGCGCAGCGGGGTCTCCTGCGTCGCCCTGCGAATGCCATCGGTGACTGCATCAAAAAGATTCTGTGAGAAGGGAATCTCCGGGGGGAGGGTAAGGTAGACGACCGGGACACCGGTGTCCTGGCAGAGTGGCACTCCGAGACGTTCTGCTACGAGAATATTCTTTGTTATATTTTCATATTCGCCTTGTGCCACTGCATTCGTCTCAGAGGAAGCAGCTTTTGCAATTGCCTGTTTTACATCGGAAGGCAGGTATATGACCGCATCCCTCATGGCCCTGCACGTTGCTTTTGCCAGTGCCTCCCGCAGGGCCTCCGGCTCTCTTCGCTGCATTTATCCATAGTTAGGCGGCAGGGAGGTTATATACTGTGCGACTGGAGGCAGGAGTGCAGTATGCCGGTTTTTGGGGAAACCTTATGAAAACCGTGAGACCGTCCGGTCATTGAGAGAGTAATAAATCAGAAGGATATGCGGGCTGCAGAACGATCCCTCGAAAAAAAGAGAGAAAAGACCGGGGGATCCCGTTACTTCTTTTCCTTTCCGCCCTTTGCCGGTGCCTTTCCGCCCTTGTGTTCGGCGCCCTTTCCGGCCTCTGCGCCCTTTGCTGCCGGCTCTGCCTTTGCGGCTTCGGCACCTTTGTGCTCTGCACCCTTGTGTGCGCCGCCCTTGTGTTCGGCACCCTTTCCGGTCTCTACCGGCTCTGCTGCCATCGCTTCGGTTTCGGCTTCGACCTTGACCGGCTCTGCGATCTTATCGCCGGCGATCTTCGGTGCTGCGACGATCCTGCCGCTCACCTTGATCGTGTGGACTTTGAGATGGGACGGGGTTGGAAGCTTATGGGCTCCGTTCCTCATCGCGGCCTTGATCTTGTCCAGGTACTGGGCATTTGAAAAAACCGTGAAGATTATCTGGCCTGCCTCGACCCGTGCTGCTGTCCCGACCGCCTTTCCGAATGCCAGGCGCATCCC
>JACTVF010000198.1 GCA_019695435.1 Methanoregulaceae archaeon
CCGGACGGGATGTTGCCGAGGCGATTGAAAAGCAGGCACAGTACGGGGTCGATCTCTTCAACGTGGACGTGCGCCGGGACCAGCGGTTCATGGCCGAACGTGGGATCTTCCCGTGTGCGGGAGAAGGTGATGACCGGTTCTCCCCGGAGATCAGGCACGATCTTTCCGTAATGGAAATCAATATCCGGGGCGACCCGGCGCTCTCCCCGCACATTACGGAGATTGACGTACAGGGAGCACATTCAGAACACCTCAGAGGCAAGACCGGAGAAGTACTCGCCGATCTCTTCGGGCTTGTCAAATCGGTTGATCCGGATGTCATCCTCATGCCGGATGCCGATACCTGGATGCCAAAGATCCGGACCCTGGCCCGGCAGTATGACCTCGTCATGCCGTTCTCCCGGAACGGGAAGTACCGGCAGATGGACTCACGCTCGTACTGGAGTTACGGCCGGATGGAGCACAGGGAATCTGCTCTCATTCCTGACGGGCGTATCCTGATCGATACGGAACAGTCGTTCGTGTACCGGGAAGGCGGGCTTCCCGGGGTGCTCATGGCCGCCCGGCTCTCCGGACTCTCCCCAAACCTCGCGTCGCGGTTCACGCCCGGCACGCTCATCAGCAGCTATGAGACCTATGAAGCGGTGAAGCAGGGGATCGCGGTGCCGTTCCGCAAGAGCGACCCGGAGCAGGTCCGTAAGGTTGCGGCACTCCAGTCAGCCGACCGGGGCGGGATGATGTTCCAGCCGGTGCCCGGGACGTACGAGGATGTCGGGGAGATCGATTTCACTTCCATGTATCCCTCCATCATCGTGCAGGCGAACCTCTCTCCCGAAACGGTCGGGCACCCGGAGCGCCCGGGGTTCCTTCCTGCCGTGCTCAAGCCTCTGCTCGAACTTCGTATCAAGACCAAGCAGCTCAGGAAAACCGACCCCCGGTTTGCCGGCACCGATGCGATCCTCAAGTGGATGCTTGTCACCTGCTTCGGGTACACGGGCTACAGGAATGCGAAGTTCGGGAGGATCGAGGTGCACGAAGGCATCACGGGCCGGTCCCGGGAGATCCTGCTCCGGACAAAAGAGAGTGCAGAAGAGATGGGTTTTCGCGTGCTGCACGGGATCGTGGACTGCCTCTGGGTGCAGGGGTCACCGGTCGATGCACTCAGGGAACGGGTCGAGAAGGAGACCGGTCTATTCCTTGAAACCGAACACTTCGACTGGATCGTCTTCCTGCCGCTCGCGGACGGCTTTGGTGCCTACAACCGGTATTATGGCAGGCAGCCGGATGGCAGCATCAAGGTACGGGGGATTGCCGCCCGGAGGCATGATACGCCTGAGTACGTGCGGGAGATGCAGCGCCGGATGCTCGCGGTGATGGCCCGCGCAAAAACGATCGCGGAACTTGAAACGGCACGGGAAGAGGTTGTCGCAATTTACCGGGAAACAGTAAACGACCTGCCTGCAGTGGATTCCCGGCAGATGGTGATCAACCGCCGGATCAGCCGGCTCACGTACACCCACCGGTGCATCGAAGGCGCGGCCGTGCAGGCATACCGGGATCACAGGATCGGGATCGCGCCCGGCATGAAGATCCGGTACGTCGTGGCCGATGCCCGGCGGTACCGGGTGGAACCGGCCTGGCATGCGACTGCGTTTGATGTCCTGTTCTACCGGGGACTTATCGATAAAGCGTATGCGGAGATAGCGTATGCGTTTCCCCCGGGGGGGTACCCCTCTCCCCCATCCGTCGCCACATCGCTTAACGCACAGCAGGAATAAAAAAACCTGTGCCGGTATGCGCCAGGAAGATCGATAAACATTATGTCATGAGCGAGACCTTTGCTGGTTATACACTACTAAAAAGGGGGATCACCTATGGAAGATAAAGATACTACCGAATGGATCAAATATCGGGATGAAGTATGTTATCCTGTCGAAAAATATCTCCTTGGTTATGCAGTCCGGAATAAAGAGCGCCTTATTAGTGCAATAATAAGTAACGCTTTCCTGAATGAGAGTGTTGATTTTGAACAACTCAGGAAAATCCCGGAGGATAAGAGCTTGGAAACGATTGGTGATTTTGTTCTGGATTATGTAATAATCGAAAATTTTCCCAAAAAAGAAAGCACGACTCCAAAGGAGATCAATGATTTCAGGGAATTTTATGGAAATAACAAAACCCTTCACTGGTTCTCAAAAGATTGTATTCATTTACAGAATTACCTGCTCTGGGGTCCTGATGAAAGAAGACAACAAAAATGGGATCAACGAACGACGCTTATGTTAGCGGATCGTTTTGAGATGCTGATCGCTGTAATATATCTTGAAAAGGGCATTGATGCCGTCAGGGAATTTTTGGGAAAACATAAATTTTTCGAAGAGATTGGCAAATTAAAATAAGAGATCTGACTCCCGGGAAATTGTATAATGGAAGGAACCTGGAATTCTCTTTTCAGGGTATTAAAACCAACAATCTACCCCCACAAGCTGTAAGTGCCAAACGAAGATCTCAAGCGGGAATTTCTTTGAACTGTACCGGAAAGCGCCGGAGTATCAGTTCAGGAACGGTCAATAATTTTTTTGAACTAAACCCCGGGGCCAAACCCATGCATCACTGACCGCCAGTCCCGTTTGAGCGTTCTCTTCTTCCGACACCCCAAAAAACGCCCGTAAAACCGTCCGATTGTAATCCCCAAAAATCTGGCCGCTTAAAAGCCCCTGTTTGCCAAAATACGCCAAATTTGAGCCCCATATAACACTCATTATGACCCCATAGAAGCCCTATAGCGGCCATTATTTCCTTCATCAACAGAAAACCCATGCGGGCCATGCTTCGGGCCTTAAAATCGCACTATGAGATCGTTTTATTTCGTCCGATTGACAAAATACGGCTGATTAGGGGTTATTCTGAAACGGAGCCCGTTACGGGCTTCTTTTGGGGTGTGAGGGAGGTAATCGGGGGCCGGACTGGGCCCGGATTGGACCGGGAGGGAAGAGGTGGTTTATGGGGGAACAACGCCGGAGACAGGGTTTCCCGGTCAGGGAGGCGATTGCTACCCGCAGCTGAGAAATCAGGTTAAAATTTAATTGATGAGGTCCCTGATCATCGGCTTTGCACATAAAGTACTTTTTTTTTCCGACTTTATGTGCAAAATCAATAACTTTATATACTATTTCTAAAGCAGTCAAGGCTTTATACTGTGAGCTCGTCGCCAGCTTTCATCAGTACGACCTTGATCCCCGGCGCGGCGGAGATCATCTTCTCTCTGAACCGCGTGGGGTTTGCCCGGTTCTGGTGCATAGGCACGACGACCTTCGGCCCGATGGCGATTGCCGCCTTCACGGCGTCTTCGATGTTCATTGTCACCAGGCCGCTGACGGGCAGAAGTGCCACGTCAACCGGCCCCAGCGATGACATCTCCGGGATAAAATCGGTATCGCCCGCGTGATAGATCGTCATCCCGCCCACGGTGACGAGGTAGCCGACACAGGCGCCTTTACCGTGTAAAAGATGACGAATAGCCCCCCGATTATAAGCCGCCGTCGCCCTGACGCTGATCTCTCCAACGGCGATCTCATCGCCGGGTGACATTGTATGGATATTCCTGCGCAGCGTTCTCGCACAGGATGACGGGCCCGCTATCGTCGTATTATCGCGACAAAAGTCCCCTACCGCCCGCGGGTCGCAATGGTCCATATGAGCGTGGGTCAGGAGGATGAGATCGGCCTGATCGCCTGGCACAGCGCCCCTTTTTGCCATGCGGACGTAGGCAGGGTCAATCTGAGCGACACGGTCGCCAGCCTTGATCTCGAACCATGACTGGTTAGACAGTCGCTTGATAGTCACCGACATAATCCTAGTCACCATGCCTTTGATCGACAGACATAGTTAAATAGTATCCGCTCGAGTTGACATGGTTCAAAAAGTCGGGCTGTCTGCATGGACGGATCGTTTGAAGGAGACTTTGCACCAAATGTATTGTTTTCAACGACATTAGGTACAGACTTGGGACTTTAGGTGCAAAGCCCTGATCATCACAACCTTCATCCACTACGATCACGACACGATACATATGCCCGATGCCGAAGACCTGTTCCGTGAGGCAACCGGACTCGCCGAACAGGGTCAGCTGGACGAGGCACTCGCCCGGTTCCAGGCACTGGTGAGAACCGATGCCAACAACGCAATGATCTGGAATAATATCGGCATCATCCAGCTCAGGCAGGGAAAATACCTTGATGCGGTGAATGCCTTCGGGCAGGCAACCGACATCGATCCGCACTTCACCAGCGCATGGTTCAACAAGAGCCTGGCACTCGTGCATCTCGGGAAAGATATAGAGGCACTCCATGCTCTTGATAAAGTCCTGAAGTTGAATCCGCACGATAACGAGGCACAGTCCCAGCGGGCGTTGATTGTCCGGAAGATGGCACAGGTCAGCGATACGCAGAAAACGGATTCACAATCCGCGCAGTCCCACTTGCGGGTATAACATCAAACAAACCGGGCGCAACCGGGAACCGGGCTGATCGGAGGGGGGACGAGGATCAAATTGAACCCGGATTAGATGAAGGAAAGGAATGATGGGGGACCGGAGGAAGATGTCCCACCAGGGGAACACCATGGATTGGGGAAGGGACGAGACGATCCGGATGATCCCAGATGACCTCTTTTGGATACCGGTAAAAACATAGTATTAATGTTCTGTAGCCCAAGATTCACAAAAAGTTCTCAGGTGTATATGTGGATGACGCGGAGCAGCCGGGTCCTGTGAAGATCTGCCCATCCCGCGGATACCCGGGTCTTCCATGGGAAAGAGGAGTGGATGCAATCGCATGCAAATGTGTAAGGTAATAAGGTATGTTCTGGTAATCTGTCTGGTCCTCATCGGGTTTTTGTTCCTCGCCGGGTGTACCCAGAAGGAAGCGGCACCCGGTGTTGTGAAGACTGACGCCGGGTATGTCTCAGGAACAGAGCAGGGCGGCCTGTGGGTCTATCTCGGCATCCCGTTTGCGGCTCCCCCAACCGGGGACCTGCGGTGGAGACCTCCCGCACCGGTCCAGCCCTGGGACGGCGTTAAGGAAACGAAACAGTATTCAGCTACCTGTC
>JACTVF010000199.1 GCA_019695435.1 Methanoregulaceae archaeon
GTCCGACTTCTTTGTTGTGCAGGACAACGAGCAGGCAAAGGAGGTTATCAAGCACATCACCAACAAGGGCAAGTACCCGTTCTGTTACCAGAAACTCGACGATGGCGCAACCATCCACACCTGCACCGCAGTCTTTGGCCGGACTGCGGGGAGCTGCACGGCAATTTCGGACTATGCGGAGAGGATCTACGATCTCTTTTCCATACCGCTTGTGAGCATGGTCTTTGTAAAGACCGCAAAAGGGGTCGTGCTCTCGTCGCTTGCGCCCACGCGCTACACCCACCTCTCCGACGAGGAGCGCACGCTGCTTTCCGCATACCGGGAGCATCAGGAGTTCCTATGAGCCGGCTTGGAATTTTCGTTGACAGGAAAACCCTCTCCAACTCCGAGCAGCTCAATGCCCTGATCCACTGCCGGGACGTGGCCGAGGGTCTGGGGCACAACGCGGAATTTCTCTTCCCGGTCGATATCAGCAAAATCCCGAAGATGGATGCGCTCTTCATCCGGGCCCGGACCGACCCGATGAACATCACGTACGTCGCCGCCCGGATGGCAGATTTCCACGGTATCCCGGTCATCGATGACTCGGATTCCATCCAGATCTGCGGCGACAAGATCAACATGTACTCCCACCTCATAAAAAAGAACGTCGCACTCCCAAAGACGGTCTTTCTCTCGAAAAACGATCTCTGTGTCGAGCGGGTTTCGCAGCTCTTCGATACGCTGGGGACGCCTCTCATCATCAAGGAACCGTCGACCTCGTTCTCGCTCCGGGTCGAAAAGGTCATGGACATCGCCGGGTTCTTCCGGGTCGCCCGGCGGTTCATCAAGATGTCGGACTGGATCGTCGTCCAGCAGTTCGTGGAGAGCACCTATGACTGGCGGGTCGGCGTCCTTGGCGGAAAACTCCTGTATGCCTGCAAGTACACGATCCCCTCGGTGACCTTTAAGATACAGGCATCGGTAAATGGCCATATCGTATACTGTGGCGTCGAGAGCATGCCCGAGAATGCAGTCCCGCCCCATGTCGTCCAGCTCGGGATCGACGCGGCGAACGCAATAGGGAACGGGCTGTACGGCGTGGATATCAAGAACAACAACGGCGATGCCTGTGTGATAGAGGTCAACGACAACCCGTCGCTTGAGAGCGGCGAGGATGCCCACTATCCCCATGTTTACGAACGGATCGTCAACCACCTTTTTGCAGCGTGATCGTTTTTGACGGAAAACTGGCCGCTTCGTGCTGAAGCTATCTGTATGAACTGCGGGGGGTCCTGCTGCGATGACG
Source organism: Methanoregulaceae archaeon (assembly GCA_019695435.1). GTDB lineage: Archaea > Halobacteriota > Methanomicrobia > Methanomicrobiales > Methanospirillaceae > Methanoregula. The sequence continues at coordinate 1,289 of JACTVF010000199.1, forward strand.
CACATCCACCCATATCCATGAACTGCCACCAGAGACTGATCACAGCAGGTGTTTCCCCGACTGCATTTGAGACTCTCGGCTACCGGCGGCTCCGTACACATCCTGACCATACCTGCATTCTCATGAAGGACAGCATGTGCCTGATCCACGCGATAAAACCCGAGACCTGCCGTGCGGGGCCGTTTACCTTCGATGTGGACGGCGATATGATTCGGATCTTCTTAAAGCATGCATCTGTCTGCCCTGTTGTCACGCTCTTAAAAGAGGTGCCCGAGGCGTACGGTCAGCAGTTTGACCTGGCCCTGAAGAATATCTCAAATCTCGTCGACCATCTCACGGATGAGGAGATTGACGCCATCAACCGGATCGACGAACCCGATACGGATCTGGTTGTGGCAATCCCACGGGGACACCGGTACGTATGACGATTGGAACAGAACACGAATACTCGGTCAACGACGCACAGTTTACGGCGCTTCCCGTCTCCGACCAGATCATCAAATCGATCTGCGGGAGTTTCGCAAGCGAGATCCTCTTTGGCGAGGTCAAGCTGGGAAAGGAACTCCAGAAGACCGTGCTCGAATTTATCCCGCGTGTCCCGGCGTCCGGCCCTCTTGCGCTGGAATCGATGCTCATGCAGGGGATCCGGAAATTCTACCATATCTTTCCCACCCAGTACCACCTCCTCGGCCTTGGGATGCACCCTACCCTGACGCCCGGCCGGACTGCCGTCTGGGATCATGACGAGGGGGAGTACTACGAAGCCTACGACCGGCTGTTCAATATCCGGCAGCACGGGTGGCTCAACATCCAGGCGCTCCAGGTCAACCTCTCGTACACGGGAGAAAAAGACCTGCTCATGCAGTACAACCGGATCCGCACCCTCCTCCCGTATATCGTCGCCCTTACGGCATCCTCTCCCATGGTAGAGGGCCGTCTGACCGGGACAATGGATAACCGGCTCATCTATTACCGGGAGAACCAGAAGGAGATCCCGCAGATTTGTAACGGCATCATTCCGGCGCGGCTCCGGTCAGTGGCGGAGTACCAGAAGGCGCAGGAGCAGATCTTTACCGAGCTTCGGGCACGGGATGCAGAAATCCTCTGCGAGGAGTGGCTCAATTCGAGCGGACTCATCATCCGGTTCTCCCGGGGCTGCCTCGAGATCAAGGCGCCGGACGAGCAGGAATGCATCCGCTCTGACATGGCAGTCGCCGCGCTGGTGACCTCGCTCCTGCGCTGCCCGACCCTCCCGGTCGAAACGGATCAGGACGCACTGCTCGCACTCACGGAATTGGCGATACAGAAGGGTACGGCAGACCTTGGACCGGAACTTGAAGCATTGTACCGCCGGGCATGGCAGCGGGCGACCGCTGAAGAGCGGCAATATCTCCCCGTTATTGAGAACAGGATCACAAACGGCAGCCTTGCCGAACAGATGGCGGAACGGTACCGTTCTGAAAATGCGATCGAGCCGATCCTCGCCAACATGGCGCACTGTCTCCGGGTGAACAAGCCGTACGGGATGGGATGAGGTTTTTTATCCGGGAACAGGCCCGGATTTTTTCTTTTTTGGATTTTGGGAAATGAATCCGGCATTTTTCCGGATAAATTTATTTTCCCGGGTTGCGGTGTTTGTTCCGGGAATGTTTCTTGTTTTACCGCAGGTCAGAGATCTTACCATTTAGTCCTCATTATCCCTTGGATTACCCTGATGCCCCGCCCCAAATCCGGGCTCAATACGAGCCCCGATCCCCCTCTCCCACCCCAAAAAGAAGCCCGTATCGGGCTCCGTTTCAGAATAACCCCAAATAGGGCTTATTTTCGAGAACGGACAAATTAAAACGGACTTGATAATGCGGTTCTTTTGGCTGATCAGAGGTTAAATTGGCATTCGCACGATCCGGAAAACAGTGGCCTCCAGAACGTGAATATGAGGCTGTGAAGGGTATTATATGGGGCTCAATTTGGACGTATTTTGGAAAATGGAGGCGTTTATAGGCTCCGAATTTAGAGAGAGGACAATCGGACCGTTTTACGGGCGTTTTTCAGGGCAGTGAGATATTTTTTACTGCATGAACGTCACTGATCCGCCGCGGGGGCGTCCCTCCGGGGGCGGCGGCACTCATCGTACCTTGTGAGGGGAGAAGCAACAATATCTCCATACATCCATAATAATTTTCATTGAAAATTCTACAAAACCGATACTGACAGGTGCCTGCACAATCCTCATTAACCCCGCACTGGCAATATCACTACAGGAGCAAACTGCCACTATGTCAAGTACCCTGCTTTCCGAAGCGGATGGCTATGAACTGCTGAAAAACTATGGGATACCGGTGCCCCGGCATGTGGTCGTCCGCACCGCAGAAGAAGCGGGACGGGCGTCGGACGGGATCGGGTTCCCGCTCGTGGCAAAGATCGTCTCGCCTCAGGTTATCCACAAGAGCGATGCAGGCGGCGTCATCACCGGCATCACGTCTGCCGCCGCGGCAGAAAAAGCATTTGCCGCCATCACGCAGAATGTCCGGGCAGCGTATCCTGAGGCAGAGATCGAAGGGATCATCCTCGAGGCAGAGCAGGAACCGGGTCTCGAACTGATCATCGGGGGAAAGACCGACCCGGCGTTCGGAAAGGTGATCACGATCGGCATGGGAGGCACACTTGTCGAACTGCTCCGTGATGTTGCGATCCGGATCCTTCCGGTCGGCGATGACGAGATCCGTACCATGATCCGCAGCCTCAGGGGATACCCCTTGATCGCCGGCTTCCGGCACGCTGCCCCCCGTGACGAGGCAGCGCTTGTTGCAATCGCCGGGGCGCTGGTGCGCATGTTCCTTGAGCATCAGGAAATCCGGGAGTTCGATATCAACCCGGTCATCCTGTACGGAGAGGGCGGCTGTGCGGTAGACGCACGGATTTACACCGACGATGCGGTTGAACCGGCCTCCGGGGCGGAGCCGGAGGTAGTACTGCCGGATACCACGATGGAGATCCGGTCAGTTGCTGTGGTCGGCGCATCGCAGGATCCCGGCAAAGTCGGGTATGCGATCTGCCGGAACATGCTGGGCTTTACCGGCTCCCTTTACCCGGTCAACCCGAAAAATACGGAGATCCTCGGGAAGACTGCCTACCCGTCGCTTGCTGCCATCCCGGGGCCGGTGGATGTGGCGGTGATCGCAATCCCGGCACCGGGCGTCCCGGCAATCGTGGAGGAAGCAGGCAGGAAAAAGATCCCGCTGGTCATCATCATCTCATCGGGGTTCCGTGAGACCGGGCCGGCCGGAAAAGCGCTCGAAGAGCAGGTGCTTGCTTCCGCACGGAAATACGGCATCCGGGTCATGGGCCCCAACTGCCTCGGGTTCATGCTCCCGGCGCGGGGGATCAATACTACGTTCGACTCGGTCTCTCCCCGGCCCGGCTCCATCGCGTTCATCTCGCAGAGCGGGGCGATCATCACCACGATTGTGGACTGGAGCCTGCCCGAGGAGATTGGGTTTTCCGCCGTGATCTCCGTGGGCAACCAGCTGGACCTTACCTTTGAAGATTTTATTACATGGACTGGTGCAGACCCGGCGACAAACGCGATCATCCTGTATGTAGAGGAGATCCGTAACGGGCGGCATTTCATGGAGACCGTCAGCCGGATTACCCCGGTAAAACCCGTGATCGTGATAAAATCCGGCTCGTCAGAGATCGGGCAGAAGGCCGCCTCATCGCACACGGGCTCCCTTGCCGGCAGTTTTGCGGTCTATCTGGCAGCGTTCCGGCAGGCAGGGATGATCCCGGTCCGATCGATCC
>JACTVF010000200.1 GCA_019695435.1 Methanoregulaceae archaeon
TCGGGGGCCACCCCCAAGGACGGCCCATCGGCGGGAGTGACGATCTTCTCGGCACTTGCATCGCTGATCACCGGGAAGACCGTCGACCCGGGCCTTGCGATGACCGGCGAGATCACCTTAAGCGGTACTGTGTTACCGGTGGGCGGGATCAAGGAGAAGGTCCTTGCCGCACACCGGGCGGGAATCAAAAAGGTGATCCTGCCCCGGGAGAACGAGCGGGACCTCCAGGATGTGCCTGAAGATGTCCGGGGCGAACTGACGTTTGTCCCGGTCGGGACTGTTGAAGAGGTCCTCAAAGAGGCGCTCGGTATCGAGCTCCCCCGGACCATTGTGATGCACACCGGGAACAGCTTTGTCCCGGCGCAGAATGTCTGAACGGCGGCAAAGACCCGGCGGTAAATGCCGGGACCGCACAGGCCCTTTTTTCTTGTGACCGGCATGGGCCGGCAGGTTTAATCCTCAAGGAATTTCCTGAGATCGTTCCGGGTGTACCAGAGGGCAAAGCCGAGGATGATGTATCCGACAAGGACTGCAGAGATGACGGTCCCCTCCCGCAGTCTCCTGATGGTTCCGAATGCCGCAAACGCGATAACTGCGGCGCTCGCCACAGGCGAGGTGTCGAACATCACCTTAATGATGATCCTCATTAAGGGTCGTTTCGGCACTGACCGGTTGCGCTTGCGGGAATGTTCTATACTCCCCGGTCGCCAAGATCGTATCATGGCCCTGCCCCCACCTGAGACCTGTAGGACACGCGATGTGACGCTCGCGTACCGCGAATACGGCGCAGGTTTCCCGCTCGTTCTCATCAGCGGCCTCGCGGCCCCGATGAAAACGTGGAATCCGCCGGTCATCGCGGAACTCTCCCGGCACTTCCGGGTGATCGTCTTTGACAACCGGGGCACGGGATACTCGGGCGCTTCGGATGAGCCGTTCTCGATCCCCCTCTTTGCCCGGGACACGGCCGGGCTCATGGACGCGCTGGGCATCTCCCGTGCGCATATTCTCGGGCACTCGATGGGGGCGTGCATTGCACAGGAACTGGCGCTCGCTTTCCCGGAAAAATCCGGCCGGCTCGTCCTTGTGGCCGGGGACTGCGGGGGAAGCGAAGCGCAACGGATGGCACCGAAGGTCTTTGCCCGGCTCGCGGACAGGAGCGGGACGATGGCAGAGGTGGCAGCCCGTTTGTTCTCCGTTCTCTTCCCGCCCGCGTGGCTTGCCACGCACGACCCGTTCAAATTCTGCCCGGATGTTGAAGAGACCACGAGCGACGAGATCGCGGCCCGGCAGGCGGCCGCATTTTTTTCCTGGCCCGGCTCGTTCTCCCGGCTCGGGGAGATCCGGGCCCGGACGCTGGTGCTGACCGGGGACGAGGACGTGGTGGTCCCCTGCGGGAACTCGCGGCTGCTTGCTGAAAAAATCCCGGGTGCAGACCTCGCGGTCTTCCCCGGTGCGGGACACGGACTGATGTACCAGTGCCCGGACCGTTTCAGCGGGACGGTGATCCGGTTCCTGGAACGGTGAAAGACAAGAAAGACGAAAGGACGACTTCCCCGGAGATCAGGTAAGGGATAATCCGGTTATGAGGCGGGGATCGTTTCGTGCTGCGGAAAGGGCCGCCATCGCACTCTTTTCTTTATCCTTGATCTCGAGCATAATGTCCAGATCATGGGCCGCTGTTTCTTTCAGAAACCGTTTGAAATCCACGGGATCGATGTGCTCTGCATGTGCTCCCGGCCGTTTCCCGGTCTGCTGCGAACTGTAATCCACCATCGGGAGCCCGTCATTATTGGCCCAGGTTTTTGCAACCGGGTCCAGGATCTCCCTTACCGGCTCGCCGTTGTTATTGACAGCGTGGTGAAAAACGTCAAACAGCACCGGGATCCCGGTACGATCGCTGATGGCAAGACAGTCAGCGGCCGAATAGAGCCGGGCGTCATTTTCAATGACAAGGTGACGCCGGATCCGTTCATCAAGATCGTCATAAGCATGGATGAAGCGTTCAATACTTGCCGGTTTATCCCCGTAAACGCCACCGACATGGATCTGGATCTTGGCCGTTGTGTCAAGACCCATCAGCCCGATCAGCTCCGCATGATAGATCAGCTCATCGGTACTGCGGCTGAGCACATCTGGATCCGGTGTATTGATGAGTACAAACTGGTCCGGATGCAAGGAGATCCTGAACCGGTGGTCCCGGATATACCTGCCAAGCGATGCAAAGACCGAAAGAAAATGCTCCTGCCAGGGAAACCGGCAGACCGGGTGCGATGCAAAGGGGACGAGGTCTGAGGTGATCCGCAAAAAGAGCAGCCCCTTTTGAACATTATATTCGAGGATTTTTTCGAGGCAGGAAAGGTTTGCCTGAACCGTATTTCGGATCCGGTCATCGGAATACGACGCAAGCCGGAAGGTTTTTGACGGGGTGCACCCGATCGAGCGGTTGATGCAGGGATAGCCAATTCGCATGGGTTTTTTCCTTTTTTTTAAAGGCAGGGTTATTGCAGGTTCAGGGTCTGGCACCCGGTCTGGCGCGAATCAGGGGGGGTGTCTTTTGCTCCTGCCCGGTGTTGTGCTTTAATGAAACAACTATGAATTCCCGGATAAACAAAGATCTTATCAGCTCTTTTGGGTAAATACCTGCCATGAGGAATTATGGTATGACGAATCCGGTAAAAATCCCCCGCATGTCCAAACCAGAGTACGACAACCTGATCAAACGACAGTATATTTCGCGTATAGCTTTTGGAGCATGCGATCATCCCTATATCGCTCCTTTCCTGTATGTTTTCGATGGAAAGTTTCTCTATTTCCTTTCTACAAAATACGGCCGGAAGATAGAATATTTCCATCAGAACCCCAAGGTTTCAGTTGAGATCGAAGAGTATAATCCGGATCTTTCAGCCTTTACCTTTGTCAGCCTCCAGGGTATTCTTGAAGAGGTACAGGATCCGGCAAAGAAAAAGGGGGTTCGGCTGCAGTTTGTCGATATGATTTATGAAAAAAAGCTCTCGCCCGTTGTACTTACCGCTCTCGGTCACGCGCCGGATGATCCTGTAGATGTCATTGTCAAAGAAGAGCGTTCGGCAGTCTGGAAATTGACCGGCGTAAGAGACATTGTGGCTCTGAAAAACGGTTAAGCACGGGGATCATTCCATGATACGGATCATTGTGTATTCATGATAAGACTGGGACATTGGATTCCCGATTTTTTTCATCCTCCAAAAAAAATCTGTAAAGACCGTATTGTTTATCACCAGCATCTGCCCAGTGGGTTATATGCGCAGATCTGTTCTGGTGGTATCTGCCCTGGTGATTGTCATGCTTGTCTCCATTCTCCTGCTGGTCCTGCCTGTTGGAAATACTATCCCTTATACCGTAACAGGAAAGTCAGGTGAGATCGAGTTCCGGCACTATCCTGCACTGGTACTCGCGGCCACGGACAGCCCCGGCAATGATGCCGGTTTCAACCTTCTCTTTGCGTATATCTCCGGGAACAATAAGGCAAACGATACCATTTCGATGACGGCCCCGGTAATATCCCAACAAAAGATCCCGATGACTTCACCGGTCATTTCGGATTCTGCTACCATGGCATTTGTTATGCCTTCAGGGAAAACACGCGATCAGATTCCGGACCCTCTCAATCCGGAAGTGCGGATCGAGACCGTGCCCGATCGGGATATTGCAGTCGTCCGATTCAGTGGATATGCCTCGCAAAACGACGTGGATGCAGCAACATCCCGGCTGCGTGACGGGCTGGAGAACGCCTCGATCAAAACCGTGGGCCAGCCGTTCCTGATGCGGTACAATCCCCCGTGGACGCCCGGGTTCCTGCGACGGAACGAAGTGGGAATAGAGATCCAAGCGTAGGTTTCATTCCCGGGGAAATGTCGTGACCAGGGAGGGTGATCCTCCCCGGGCCCGGTCCTTTTCCCTTCCGTCCATTCAGGCAAAATTACGACGGCATCCGACAGGAATGCCCTGCGATCCGGCCTCCTAAAACAGGCCTTCTTTTCATTTCCCCCATACGGGAGCCCGTCCGGGAAACGATCGGCCATCTGATTCGTGCTATTTCGTGCGTTCATCCTCGGACGTGAAAAATGCAGGAAAACCGCTATTTCCTGTCGGTTTTCCGCGAATTCCTGTCGTACCGGGGCAGCATACGTCATTTTCGGGTCATACTCTCCGTCGGAGAAGGGGGTGTCCCGGACCGTGTGTCCTCCTGACAGGATAGCACCTCCCCAAAAACCGCCCGTTTTTCTCCGGCTCTGTCCGTGCAGCACCTTGCTGATATGTGTGGCGGGGAGTGGGGAAAGGTGGTGCCGCACTCTGGCGGGAAAACGGGGCACGACCCCGCGAATTTCATGCGGGCTGGCAGCAGGCCCCCGGCGTGCTTATGAATAAATGTCCAAAAAAATTATCATTATTTGCCATTTCAGGTAAAGGCGCTGAGCATCTGCTGTCCGGGTGAGATCCTGCGATCTTTCCATGCCGGCATTCCCGGTTGTTCCGGGATTTTTGCGATTGCTGCATATCGCTCTTTACGCTCTATCACCCGGCGGAGTGCGACCAGGGAGGTTGTGTACTGCCCGCCCGAGAAGAGCTCGATATTGAGGCCTTTTCCGGAGACCGATACCTGCGCAAGACCGCAGTCGGTGCCGAGATATGATTTCCATTCCCGGATGAGCTCTTCTATACGGACAGCCCCGTGCTCTGCTATTGCCCGGACCAGCTCTTCCAGCCGTATTGCGTAACAGGTGCCCAGAATGTAAAGATCCAGGATTTCGTATTCGAAACCGCTGCGGTCAAATGCCGTACGTCCGGTTCGTTGTGCATACCCGACTCTTTGCAATCGGGAAAATCGCGTTTTCTCATGGGAATGAGATGATATCGAATGCAGATTATCCAACAATCCGAATGCCATCACCAATATGCCCACTGATTCTTATGGGCGTCAGGCAATATATATTTTTCCAATATTCATAATATTTTACACTATATCTCTATAGTGTCTCCGGAACCGGTTCTCAGGTGGTTCGACCGTTCCGGGATCTTCCCGACCATTGCCCCCGGGCTGCCCGGTAT
>JACTVF010000201.1 GCA_019695435.1 Methanoregulaceae archaeon
GTATACGCACCGATCCATCTCAAAGCAAAAGCGAAGGCACGAGCCGCGCTCAAGGCCGCACTCGCTGAGCCGCAGGGCGAGCCGGAACCCGCCAAGCAAGACGCGGCGGTGGAAGCGGTCAGCCGAGTACGAACTTCATTCATCAACCCTCCAATTCCCATCCGCGCCTTCGATTGGGTTGCGTGGATCGATGGTGAAGAAGAGTCAATGCGTTATGGCTACGGACGCACAGAGCAGGAAGCACGCGATGAACTGAGCAACGTTCTCGCGGAATACGACGAGGAGAACCGCAAATGATTAACTCCATTGAAACACGCATTCGCAGTTACGAGGTGCAGGGTGAACCGATCAAGGGGCTGCCCAATGATGCCGATGACCTGATTGTCAGCGCCCATCGCATCCAGAACGACTTTGTAATCCTAGATTGGCACGGCAGGACCATCACCGTTTCGGCGAATGATCTGGAACGAGCCATCAAGAACGCGCGGAATCACTGAGTTCGCGCAGCAGACGCCAAGTAGCAGCGGGATGAAGATGACAGACAAAGCGAAGTACTTCAAAGCGCAGGACATGACCAAGAAGGATTGGGCAACGCCTCAGTTCATGGTCTGCTACGAGATTCCCGGTGAGCAGCACATCCTTTGTGGCGGGATGTATGAATGGGCCGCACAGTGGCTTGTGGACCTGCTTAATAGCACAGGCGAATATCCGACGCCAAAGTACGGCGAAAAGTGAGCCGGGGGCGCGGCCTGACCGCGAAGGAGGAACGGTGAGCCATCAATCGCAGCTTAGTCCTGCGGCCAACAAGTTCCACGTTGGCAACGGAGACGACGGCAAACACTACTGGGTGACTCCGCCCTCACTCTACGCGGCTCTGGATGCAGAGTTCCACTTCGATTTTGATCCGTGCCCGTGGCCACTACCTGATGGGTTCGATGGCCTAACTTGCGAATGGGGACAATCGAATTACGTGAATCCGCCGTTCGGATCCATCATTCATCAAGGCCGAAAGAAGGGACCTACCGCGTGGGTCCGCAAGGCTATCGAGGAGCAGCGCAAAGGCAAGCGCGTGGTGCTGGTCTACCCCGTAGACAAGTGGGTGCTGATGATGTTGGCCGCGATAGGGACTAAGGTACGCAATCTCGGAGACGTGCGCTGGATGGCGATTGAGGACGGATCCCAAGGAAAAGGAACAGGGAGGCATATCGCATGTTTCATACTAGAGGCCACCAAGTGACCGAGAAAGCGCGACCTGGCCAAGCGCGAGTACGGGGCTCATGAGTTCGAGAAGCGCAAGCGGGAAGGAACAAACTATTGGGAGTATCGCTTATGCCGGTAAAGGTTACCAAACCGCTCAGTCCAGGCGAGGAAGCATTTGCGCTCCATTTACGGGCCGAGCGAATCTTTTATGCCGAGCGTGAATATCACTTTCACCCTCAAAGAAAATGGCGGTTCGACTTTGCCTTGTTGGAGCCAAAGATCGCGGTTGAAATCGAGGGCGGAACTTGGATTCAGGGACGGCATCAGCGCGGCGGTTCATACGAAGTGGACTGCGAGAAATACAACGCGGCTGTGAAAATGGGCTGGCGCGTTCTTCGTTATTCAACCGAAATGGTCATGCGCGGCGATGCAATCAACGATGTGCTGGAGATACTGAAAGGACAGGAATTATGACCGAAGAGGAATCGAAGATCGCCGTGGAAGCGCGGCAGGCAGCGCTGGCCGAGAAGGGGCTGATGGGCAAGCCGAACGGAGCGGAGAAGCCGCCGAAGACTAAACGCATGTCAATCACAGTCGATTTGACGGACGCGCCGGCGGTTTTCCAGCTTATTTGAATGAGGCGGATTCGGATGACAGAACTCCGGCAAAATGGGTATATCGTTTCCTCACATACCATTTTGGGAAAGATACGCTGGAGACCCCCAAATGACCCTCGCCCACCACAGCACGCAGGGAGTAACCATCCGCGCCCAGACCCGCACATGGGCAGAAACGCTCGCGCAGCCGGCCAGGAAACCGAGCAGGTTTGCGGGCCAGATCTCGGCCAAGTGCCTAGCGGGGCATCATGGCTCAGCCTGCGTGAACCGGCATTGCGTGTGCGGGTGCCATAACAGGCAGTCATAGGGGCAAAGGATGAATTTCACGTCCAAGGGGCTTCCGATGCGTCCTAGGCAAATGCGGGGCAAGAATGGCCGTTTTAAGCGACAAGCCTATCTGCGTTGATCTCTATGCAGGCCTTGGAGGCTGGGCAGAAGGCTTCCTCGCCGAAGGCTGGCATTGCCGCGGCTACGACTCCGGCGGCGACGGGTGCGGGGTTGGATTTGGAAGCGGTACCGGCGGTGGTGGTCCTCCCATGATGTGCCTCCTTCAGTAGGCTAACTTGTACTGCTCGTCCTTGGCATTCTGCGGCGGATCCGGTTGCGTCTCCATCGACTGCGGCTTGACGAAGTCGGACGGATGCGCTTGCTTCCATTCTTCCTCGATCTGGAGCACATTGTTGAGCTTGTTGACGATCCCGCTGATCCAGTCAGTGGCCGCCCAGATTCCGGGCGTGAGCATGGCCGCGATGATGCCTACAATCACAAGGTTACGGGCTCTGCGTGATTTGTCAGCCGCCCAGACTGCCTCCGCCCTGTCAAAGAATGTGGCACCGCGGGCCTGAAACGCTCTAAAGTTGGCGACGCCTTCTTTCAGCACTTGATGTTCGGCGGTCATTGTAGCTCTCCACGCCGTCCAGTCTTCCAAACGGTCCCCGAAATCAACCATCCCCGATCCTTCCACCCCATAGAGTCAGACGCGGCTGCCCCATCCGCTCGTAGCCAGCCAGTCGTATTCTCGCATAAGTTCCGTAAATTCAAGCGTCAGCGCCTCCAGAATCCTGATCGTGTAGGGCGAAGCGATCGCTCGGGGCGACTTGAGGCGCATGCGCTCCTTGGCCGTCTCGCACATCCCGCAGAAGCCGGTGACTTCGTGGTAGAAGTGCTCCACATGCTTCTCGGTCGCGACATGGAAAGCGGTCCTCATTGCACCTGGCTCCCCGTCACGCTCGTAGCCGCGGCCGGCGCAGCCGCGGTGAACTCGGTATAGGTGTAGTTGTTCGAGAGGAGGGTCGTGCCGTTGATGACCGTCCAGAGCCGCACGTAGACAGTGGCTCCGTTCGTGGGTAAATTCACGGTAGCGCTGGTGCCGGACAGCGGACCGATGTTCACCAGATCGGCGGCGCCGAGCGATGTGCCCACCCAGAGATAGTAGCCCGTCGTTCCAGCAGGGCCTGCATTCCATGTGAAGGTGGTCGATGCTCCGGTGAGGGTGCTTCCAGGGGTGGGGCTGGTAATCGTCGCCATCGACGCAGCCGGGATGACCACTTCGCAAGGTGCGGCGTAGCCTGAAGGAGTCCCGCCTAGGCTGCCGGTCCAAGCGAGAGTCACCGTATAGGCATAAGTTGTACCGAAGGCCGTCGTTGTGTCGTAAAACGGTCCACCCGCGTTTGTGGTCTCTGCGAGGCTCTGGCTGTTCGTTGCAGGGATCACTGTCCATGCTGAGGCGGTAGTGGGCACGCCCGAAGTAAAAGAGCAGTTTTGTGTTGCGCTCACCGGGCAGCGATAGACGGTCGCCTGCGCCGGTCCAGCCGTCTCTGTGCCTGCGGAGTTCGTGGTCACTGCTGAGGCGATGTCTGTGCCATTTGTCCAATTAAGTTGCGCAAATGCTGGTTGCCCAGAGGTGTAATAGGAAGGCACGATGACTGAGGCGGGAACAGGGCAGACAGGCGGCGCGGTCTGGGCGAAGGCGCTAACGCTGAAAACCAGAAGCGTGATTGCTGCGAGCTGCTTTCTCATGCGTGTCTCCTTGCTACGATATCGTCCACCAGAACGGGCTGATGCCGCCCAGAAGCCCCAGAAATCCAAGCGCGATGATAATTCTTTTCATAAGGCTCCTTATTTCATGGTGTCGTAAGATTGAGCGCTACCAAACTTCCGCTTGCAGTTGTGCAAGCTGTTGCCGCCGTGCTTCCGTTCACGACAATCTGGCCGTCATTCGTCCCGCCGGAGCAACGGTAAAGTCCGTGCGCTGCGCCAGTTGTCACTCCGCCAGTGTTGAGTGTCTCAAGAACACCTAAAGGTGTTTCAAAATTGAGCGTTTGAGCCGAAGGTCGGCATATAAACGTATCCGCAGCCGTAGTGCTAAGATCTCCGCTTCCAAATGCGATGCAACCAGCTTCCCCGATTCCTAAGTTTTCTCTGCCGCTGCCTCCGTCTCCAATATCCAAGACATCGATGCTTCCATTTGTGAATGACCAATAGCCTCCGGCGCGGTAATACCAACCGTGCGAAGGATCGGGCGCGAAAAAGTTAAGGGGAGCCGACTTAGCCCCGTTGGGAAACTGTATGGTCGCTGGCACGATGAAGCCTAAGTTTGTGGGCGCAAGAACTGTCTGATCTCCAATATCGGCTATGTTTGTGACTGTCGAGGCGGGAGTAGCTAACTTGACCTGAGCCGTCGTATAAGCGCCATTTATGTTAGGGAGAAAGGTTGCAAACTCGTCGGGACCGGAAACATCCTGGATCAAGTAGGCAGGGCAAGTTGGCGTGCAGCCGCTCGATAGATCGTTGTTTCCGATTACCACGTCAACAAAGCCGTTGCCTATTATCGGGACCGCGTTTCCAAGCTCTTCGTGCAGGATGTTGTTGGTGACAATGGCCTGCTCCAGCAGCGAGGTAAAGTCGAGGATCGTTCCACCAATGTAGTCAATGTCGTTGTCAGTTATCACCATTTCTATGGAGCCGACAGGAGCGCCGAGGTAAGCATGTAACCAATAGGAAGTACCCGCTGCACTACTGATATTGTTGTTGGAAATTCTTCCTCCGCCCGCACTTTCCTGAAAGATTGCCGATGAGGTAGTAGAGGTTTGAGGACCACTGATCAGGTCGTTAAACGACATATTCCAAGCACCATGATCGGCGTTGACCTGATTCTTGATGTGATAACCGTACTTCACGGCATTGGATACAAGTACGTCCCGCCAGTTACTCGGTCCTGTTGTAAACGAGTCTACCCCATCGTAAAAGTT
>JACTVF010000202.1 GCA_019695435.1 Methanoregulaceae archaeon
GTCCCCCGAGGGGGACGGGGCGCTATTAGCGATGGCACCAGAACAGGTAATACAGCACTATCGCAAGGGGGGATGCCCGAGCGGCGGGGGCGGAGCCCCCGAGAGCGGATTCCTCATGTTTTCGAATCTTTTAACTTCAATTGATTGAGTATTGGATTTTCCCATTATCTTTTTGGGGGCTGATGTTTTACAATTACCAAAATTTATTTGTTGCCGGCATTCCTCCGTGACTTCTCCCTCATGGCATGAACCAGGCGTGCCTGTATCCCGTAGTACTGGGAGACGCCGATCGCATGGCACTGATCGATGGATGCGCTGTCAAAGGAGACAAGATCCCCGGAATAAATTGCCTGCGGGGAACTGCGGCCAAGCACCCGGACGCTTCCCTTGTAGAGTTCGAGATCGACGTGGCCGTTTACCCGTTCCTGCGTGGTATCGATAAACGCGTTGAGCGCGGCATACAGTGGTTCGTATACAAGTCCCTTGTACGCCAGTTCCGACCATTTGTCATCTACCATCCGCTTGAATGCAAGTTCCTGACGGGTGAGCACCAGACTCTCTAAATCACGGTGGGCGGTAAGGATAACGGTTGCTGCCGGGTGCTCATAGTTTTCCCGTGCTTTGAGCCCGAGGATGCGATCTTCGATCATATCGTTCCTGCCGACCCCGTGCTTCCCGGCAAGAATATTGAGTTTCTGGATCAGATTGTAGCCTGAAAGTTTTTTCCCGTTTATGGCAACCGGAACGCCGCGGGAAAATGTGAGGGTAATCTTCTCCGGTTTTGTCGGGGCCTTTTCCGGTGAGATGGTCCAGAGATAGATCTCCTCTGGTGGATGGAAGGCAGGGTCTTCGAGCCGGCCGCCTTCGATACTCCGGCTCCAGCAGTTCTCGTCCATGCTCCAGGGCTTGCTCTTTTTAACAGGCACCGGGATCCGGTGCTCTTTTGCGTACCCGATCTCCCAGTCACGGGTCAGGTTGTGCTCCCGGATCGGCGCAACGACTTCGAGACCTGCTGCGCGGATAATAAAATCAAACCGGAGCTGATCGTTTCCTTTTCCCGTACACCCGTGGGCAACAGCGGTTGCCTTCTCTTTTTTTGCAATCTTGACTACTTCTTCTGCAATCAGAGGCCGGGCAAGAGAGGTGCCCATCGGATAACCTTCGTAGGAACCGTTTGCTTTGATCGCAGGAATAATGTGCTCCGCAACAAATTTTTCCCGTACATCAATGGTATAGTGGCGATCGGCAAGTTTCTGGCCTTTTTTTGTCGCCATCTCAATCTCCTCGTCCCTCTGGCCGACATTCACCGCAACGGTAACCACACGATCATAAGCATACCGTTCTTTTAAAAGAGGTATACAGATCGAGGTATCAAGACCTCCGGAATACGCAAGTACGACAGTACCTTTTCCCATAATGGATACTTCCTGTTCGCAGATCCTCTGGTTGGATGTCTCACCATATATTTACGAAGGATGATCAAGAAGGGGCCGGAATCAATCAGGCATATAAAAGGAAAGAAAAATCAAGAACAAAAATGAATCGTTCAGGAAAGAAATCCTGAACGCGGATATAGATCGGCTCAGCTTGCAACAATCTTCCAGGCAACCTGCGGCTGGAAAACGGTGACGTAATCGTACGATCCTTTATTGCTGAAGGTGACGTTATACATCGATCCGTAGGGAATATTCACGGTTCCGAAATTGTAACCGCTGTTAGTACCGATGGACCGGACGCCGTGGGGCTTGTAGGGATCATTATTAATCCAGCAAACCGTGGTTCCTACGGGAACGTAGACGGTCCCAACGGGAGAAATTGTCAGAGCCTGCGTAAAGGTCAACTTTACCACCTTAGGGGTGGGCACCGGTGTCGGTACGGCAGTCGGTACAACCGTCACATTTGCCGTAATATTGGGAGTGACAACCGGGGTCGGAATGGCGGTCGGAACAGGTGTGGCAACCGTTGTGGGTACGGCTGTGGGCGTCGGGGTTGCTGCCGGTGTTGACGACTGGGATGTGCATCCCGCAAACAGGATCCCGATAAACAGGACTACAAGAACAACAATTACTTTCTTCATGCATGTTTTTTTGTTATCTCGGTATATAAGGATATTCTATTATACTACGGGTTAAGGGCGACTTGCGGGTTACTGGCGCCCCCGCTCCCCGGACCTGTTGACAATAAGGAAATGAACAGACACGCCGGAATTATTTGAGATAATGGCTGATCGGTTCAAGTGTCATCTTCTCGCGCTTGATCGCATCGATCGCGAGCGCCGCTGCACGCGCTGCCTGCAGGGTCGTAATATAAGGGATACCGAAATCAACCGCCGCCCGCATGATCTGGTAATGATCCTGACGTGACTGCCGGTCCTGAGGAGTATTGATAATAAGCCGGATCTCACCGTGATGCATCATATCGAGCACATTGGGAGATCCTTCCTGCACCTTACGCACGAGATGCGCTTCCACACCTGCGTCGTGCAGATAGTCCACGGTTCCCTCTGTCCCGTACAGGGTAAGGCCGAGATCCCGCAGGCGCCGGGCGATCGGGATCACTTCATCTTTCTGGCCGATATTGACCGAAACAAAGACGTTTCCCTTGAGTGGAAGCTCGTTATCTGCGGATATACAGGCTTTGTAAAACGCAAGCCCGAAGTCATAATCGATCCCCATCACTTCTCCCGTACTCTTCATCTCAGGCCCGAGTACTGTGTCGACACCGGCCAGTTTGTTGAAAGGCAGAAGCACCTCTTTTACTGCCACATGATTGATCATCTTTTCATGAAACCCGAGGTCCCGCAGTTTCTTTCCAATCATCACTTTAGCCGCAATCTTTGCAATGGGAAGACCGGTTGCTTTTGAGACAAAAGGAACGGTGCGGCTTGCCCTAGGGTTGGCCTCAAGGATATAGACCACATTGTCCTTTACCGCCATCTGGAGATTGACAAGACCGACAACGCCAAGGCCGAGCGCAATCCTCCGGGTATATTCACGGACAGTCGCAATAATCTCCGATGAGAGGGACTGGGTCGGGATGACGCAGGCAGAGTCCCCGGAATGAATACCGGCCTGTTCGATGTGTTCCATGATGCCACCGATGAGGACTTCTTCGCCATCGCAGACCGCATCGACATCGAGTTCGACAGCGTTTCTCAGGTATGAATCGATCAGGACCGGGTGATTCCGGCTCACCCGTACGGCTTCCTTCATGTACGTCTCAAGTTCTGCCGAATCATGGACGATCTCCATTGCCCGGCCGCCGAGTACGTAGGATGGCCGGACAAGCACCGGGTAGCCGATCTTCTCGGCCTTCTCCTTTGCTTCTGCTTCTGAATAGGCAGAGCTGTTGGCAGGGCTGGGGATCTGCAATGTGTTCAGCATGACACTGAACCGGTCGCGGTCCTCGGCGATATCCATCGCATCCGGGGAGGTGCCGAGAATCTTGGTGGGAAGGCCCCGTCGTTTCATCTCCTTTTCAAGAGGAACGGCGAGATTTACTGCGTTCTGACCGCCGAACTGTACCATCACCCCGCAATACTGGTCGGTCATGAGGATATTGGTGACGTCCTCTAGTTGCATCGGTTCGAAGAAAAGACGGTCGGAGGTATCAAAATCGGTGGATACCGTTTCAGGGTTGTTGTTGACGATGTGAACTTCCACGCCCTCTTCCCGCAACGCTTTCACCGCGTGTACCGTGCAATAATCGAACTCGATCCCCTGGCCGATCCGGATTGGCCCCGAACCAAGGATGAGAACTTTCTGCCGGTTATCCCGGACGATCTCAGTTGCTGCATCCCGTGTCGAGTAGAAATAGGGAGTGGATGCGGGAAACTCCGCTGCACAGGTATCCACCATCTTGTAGACCGGGGCGCCCACCAGTTCTTCGATGGCATCCGCTTCTTTTCCGGTGAGTGCTGCAATTTCAGTATTCGCAAACCCGTACGTCTTTGCAAGGAAGATATCATCGTCGCTGCCGCCCGCAGTAAGGCGATTTTCCAGATCAACGATATTTTTGATCTTTTCCAGGAAAAACGGTGTGATGGCGGTGAGGTGTGTAATTTCGTCAATTGTAAACCCCTGTCGAAATGCGTCAAAGAGGCAATGGAACCGCTCATCGGTCGGGCGGGAGAGGATCATACGGATCTCGCTCTGGCTCGTGTGTGACCGGACATCGGTATCGATCGAACGCTTGGCCTTCATGAACGCCTCCTCAAGTGTTCTCCCGATCGCCATCACTTCCCCGGTGCTTTTCATGGACGTTGAAAGTGTCCGGTCTGCACCTTTAAATTTGTCAAACGGCCAGCGGGGTACCTTTACAATAACATAGTCGATGGTTGGTTCAAACGACGCGGCGGTACACCCGGTCACCGAGTTCTTAATTTCGTCCAGATGCAAACCGATCGCGATCTTTGCAGCGACCCGCGCGATGGGGTACCCGGTTGCTTTCGATGCAAGAGCTGAAGACCGGGAGACACGGGGGTTGACCTCAATAACCCGGTACTCGCCGTCTTTAAACGCGAACTGGATGTTACAACCGCCCTGAACGTCAAGGGCACGGATGATGCGGATGGCCGCGCTGCGCATCATCTGGTACTCATCATCGCGGAGCGTCAGGATGGGCGCAACCACCACGCTCTCCCCGGTATGAATCCCCATCGGATCGACATTTTCCATGCTGCAGACAATAATGCAGGTGTCCGCCGCATCCCGCATCACCTCGAACTCCAGTTCCTTCCAGCCCATCACGCTCTGCTCGATGAGTACCTGGTGAATGCGGGACCTGGAGAGTCCCAGTTCGACTATCCGGGTCAGTTCTTCCCGGGTCCGGCCGATACCCCCGCCTGCTCCACCCAAGGTATATGCGGGGCGCACGACAGCGGGGAGGCCGATCTTGGCAATTGCCTCATCGATTCGGCTCAGGGTGTTGATCACCATGCTCTCGGGAACCGGCTCACCGATCTCATTCATGAGATCCCGGAATTTCTCCCGGTCCTCACCCTTGTAGATCGCTTCGAGCGGAGTGCCGAGGATCTCAACGCTTTTAAGT
>JACTVF010000203.1 GCA_019695435.1 Methanoregulaceae archaeon
CGAAAGCCTCGAAATCCTTCAAGGCCGCCCGCACCGCCCGCGCATGAGCCTCGAATATCCGCTCGTCATTGCCGAGGAAACCCACGAGGGACACCGATTTTGGTGGTGAAAAAGTGAAGTCGTAGAATATCCGCCGATTGGCCGTGTTTTTGTCGCCTTCAGTTCGCGTGGTGTTCTGGCGCTGAGTCAGCTTCTCGCCTGTGCCCGGATGCTGATTCTCACACAACCGCAGAAAATCATCGGCGCGGACTTTTCCGGACAATCCGAGCCGCTCCGCACCCATGCCAACCCATTCACCGGCCACGCGTTGCCCCTCGTCATAGTAATCGCCGACGCAGAGGTGTTCCTCAAAATATTCCCGCGCGTTCTTCAAGTTGTATTGCGTCTTTGCCGTAACCACACCACGGACATTACACGGACTGGGCGCGGTCTTTGTGTGCCTGGCACACCGTCATTCCCTCGAATTATGATGAACTGCCCCCATGAGCACGACCGCGACTCTGAAGCCGGGCAACCGACTGTGGGGCATTTACCACACCGACCGGGAATATGCCCGCGTGATGGGTGATCCACTTCGCACCGTGGTTGAAGCTCCCACAAAACTCGCCGCCGAGGAAGAAGCCGCCCGACTCGGTTTCAGTGACCCGTGGGCACATCCGGTCGCGGCAACTGAATTGAAGCGGGCACAATGGCTCCCAAAACGTCGACCGGGACATCGGCAAGAACTCATGCACAAACGATCCCGCTGCATCCACGTTTGATTATGCAAACACCATCCACAACTCAATTACACACCGCCATCGAGGTGCTCAAGAGATACGGCGAATACATCAACCACAAAGCCGAAAACATAGTCGTTCAACTGCCAAACACGCATTTCGGCGGCAGCTTGGCCGCACGAGTTGAAGTGTTAAACATCGAGCAAGTCACCCGAATTCAGACCGTGGTTGCGCAGTTGGAAAAATGGCGTGACGAGTTGCTGCAACAGAAGAGGCAGTGTGTTTCTCATCATGTTTAAGACAAGGCACGCGTTACTCCTTCGCCAGCGAAGGAATATGGTTCCAGGCAATAGCCGTGGAATAGCCAAGCCACAGCCACGCGCTAGCCAGAATTTTCAATCATTTCCACGGACCATCCACGTTCACGGGCATTCCACATTCTTTCCACGAACGCGATTTATCCACGGTCACAGACTTGGCACATCCACGATTAATCCACGGCTTAGTCATTTCCACGATTCAGGCACAATCATATATCTTCCACGGACACAATCTTTCCATGCACATTCCGCAGTCCTGAGTTTTCCATTTCCACGGATTGTCCGCCGACACAAATTTTCCACATATTCGGAGCAGCCACGCCATAGCCAGATTATTTTCAAGCCGGCTCCATTCCAATTTCCAGGCAGCTTTCACACATCAACCAACCATCTTCCAGCGTATGTCCACAATTGATCCCAGCACTATCCGCAAAGCAATCGCGGAGTTTAAACCCAAACGCCCACCCAAATTCCACGAACTGCTCGCGGCAAAGGAGTGGATCGTGGAATTGCGCCAGAAGGGGGCATCGTATGAATCCATTGCCGACCTGTTGACCCAACATTACGTCCCGATCAGCACATCAGGCATCGCCATGTTCTGCCATCAAGTGCTCGGTGAAAGCGTTCGACCACGCAGACGCCCGGGACGAAGACGCTCGCCTGCTTCCACGTCAACGAATGGCGGAGCAACGACCTCTGATGCAATGCCAGCAAGCGAACCCAGCAAATCGGCCGAACCGTCTGCCAATTCCAACGGCAACGAAGCTTCATTGGCTCGCACGCGCGGACCGCGCATAGCTCAAATCCGCAAACTCACCCCGCAACACAATGAAAAGACTGATTCTCATCCTTAACGGCAAAGGCGGTGTCGGCAAAAGCTTCTTCGCCGTCAATTTTGTCCAATATCTCAAAGACAAGGGCATTGCCCATGTCGCGATTGACAGCGACAACGAGAACTCGACCTTGAAACGGTTTCACCCCGACACCCGCTTCCTGGACTTGTCCAAACGACGCGCGCTCGACGGCATTTTCGAGGCGTTGGAAAAGGCAAATCTGGTCGTCATGGACTGCCGCGCCGCGTCCACCGACCTGTTCATTGAATTCTTCACTGAAATTGACCTGTTCACCGTGCTGTCCGCGCTCGGCGCAAAACTCACGCTCGTCATGCCGGTGAACCATGAGTCGGACAGTGTGGAACAAATCCAGCGGCTCACGGACGAGTTCGGAGACAAATGCGGCTACGTCATCGTCCGCAATGCCGCCCACAGCGACAGTTTCACGATCTTTGAAACGTCTGAAGTTCATGCGTTGCTCAAAGACAAGTTCGGCGCGCGGGAAATCGGCATGAGCCGGATGCAGGACTGGCTGGTTGAGGCGCTTAACGCCGAGAATCTGACCGTCACAGCGGCGGTTAAACATCCTGCGTTCAGCCTGCTCGACCGGCAACGACTCCAAACCTGGCAGCGCAGGCTTTACACTGAAATTGAATCTGCCGCTGGCCTTCTTTTGCCCGCGAAATAATGGCCACCCCAAACACAAAACCTGACTTCGACGAGGAATTCGACAGGGCCGTCGCCGAATGGCGCGAAAGATATCGGCTGCGTGAAGACGATGCGGTGTTGCTGCTAATCGAACTGTTTCGTATTCACCAGCAACACTGGGACGAACTTCGTCACCGGGAACTTCCTGCGTTCGGTGAGTTCCGGGCGGACATCTGCAAGCTCGTCGAGGCAGCACGGACCTTTCAGGGACAAACAGCGGCGTTGTTGGAACTGCTGCGAAATCAGCCACCGGCTTCACACGCGGCGCGGATTACTCGTGCTGCGGCCATCTTCGCGGCCTTGGCAAGTCTGCTCGCCGGTTATCTCATCGGGAGGGCTTGGCCATGACATTCCAATTCATTCCTTTCAGTCCGATAGTGCCGCCACCAGACCTCATTCTCGCCTTGAGGCATCCGCAATGCTTTTTCATCGCTGGCGGCATTCTGTTGGCACTCATCGCGGCTTGGTTGCTGTTTGTTCCGCATAACCGCAAAAATGTCGTCGCGCGACTCGGTGGTCTGAGATGGAAGCGGAATCAGTTTTGTCGCGGCTGGCTGATTACCGGCGACACCGGCTCCGGCAAGACGAGTTCCGGCATCAATCAGCTTGCCCACCAAGTGTTTCAGAACGAGCCAACGTGGGGCGGCCTCTGTATTGACGAGAAAGGCATTTATTGGGAGACGCTCGCCGCGATGGCAAAGCATTACGGCCGTGAACGCGACCTGATTCATCTTCAAATCCGCGCGGACGACACAGATTCACAGTGGACACCAATTCACCGTTACAACCTGACTGGAGACCGCAGCATTCCTTTCACGACTTACGCCAAATTCATCGTGGACACGGCCACGAGTCTTGGTCAGGGTGGGGACAAGGGATTTTTCAAAAGTCAGGCACAGACCCACATCGCCCACGCGCTCGAAATGCTATTTGAATTGGGCCGGCCCGTGACACTGCTCGACGCCTTCGAATTGTTATCCGACCGCGAATCGCTCGAAGAGGAAATGGAAAATCTTGAGCAACTTCTTCAAACGCCACGCCGTGAAGCCGTGTATGCACATTTCGCGAACCGCTTTCTAAATCAGCCCGAAGAACAGTCGGGCGGCGTCCGTGAAACCATCGGCAATTATCTCCAATACTTTTTGACCCCCGAAGTGGCTGAGGTTTTCTGCACCGGGGAGAGCACGTTCGACTTCGCCGCGATTGACCAAGGCAAAATTATCCTGACCACCATGCCGCAGAAATTCCAGACCGAGCGGCGTTACGTGAACACGTTCCTTAAGTTGCTTTATTACAACCACGCCTTGCGCCGCTTCGACAAAGCCAAGGCCGACCGGGCCAAGACCAACCTCCTTATCCTCTGGGCCGACGAAGCACAGCGATTTATGACCGCCAGCGAAGACGGAACGAGCGATTACAACTGCGTGGACGTAATCCGCGAAGCAGGCACAACCATCGTCGCCGCTGCACAAAGCACAACGTCATTCGTGCCACCACTCGGCAACGACAAATCGAAGGTGCTCACGCTGAATCTCCGCAACCGCATCATCTTCCGTGCTGCCGACGAGGCTGATGCCGTCCAGGCCGCTGATTTCCTCGGTAAAAAGCGCGTTGTGAAACGCTCATGGGGGTTCAGCGCCGGCAAGCGCAATGTCAATTACTCTGAAACCGAGGAACACAAAATTAAACCCCACAAGCTCCGAAATCTCCGCGACCACGAGTGCGTGCTCGTCCATTGCGAGCGCGGCTTCCGCCGCGTCATCCTGCCGCCGTTGGAATCGGACGGGACAGTGGCAAAGTGGTTTTCACGATGGAGGCGATTCGTGTAAGCTAGCACCCTTGGGCGCATCCGCGAATGGTTGCAAAAGCATCACGCCCTCTGGGCCACCGCCCAGTTAACCGCTCACAGAATAGCCGTTTCAACCGCGTGGCGCCGCTTTACGCGGCCCACCACGTGAGGCTGAAGTCCCTTTTACGCGGCCCTCTGCTAAATTCTTGCCTAAACCCGTACCCGGCGTACGATGCCTGTCGCGTGAGGCTAAAAGCCTTTTACGCGACCAACGAATCCGCATGGCTTATGGGAAACAGTCAGAAATGCCGGCCAAACTTTCATAAATTTGGTCATTAAACCATGACCACCCGCTTCTTCACCAACCTCGACGAACACACACTGTTCAAGAAGTTTCAGGGTGTATTCGAGAGCAACACCGACATCGAGCGGTTCGATGCGCTCGTTGGTTATCTGCGCTCATCGGGATATTTCGCGCTCCGGCCGTATCTGGAAAAGGTTCCACACATTCGCATCCTCGTTGGCATCAACGTGGATTCCATCATGGCCGATTACCACCGGCGCGGTTTGCTTTTTTTGGCCGACCCGACCAAGGCCCTTGACGAGTTCCGCAGCTGGCTGCGTAACGACATCCAAAGCG
>JACTVF010000204.1 GCA_019695435.1 Methanoregulaceae archaeon
CGGGGAGCGTAATAATCAGGGAGATGCTGGTGTCTGAGGCACCGGGAAATGCTGCGCTGATTAAGGGCAGCGCCGGTGCGACCGCTGCTCCTCCCATGAGGATCATCATGGCTGCAAGCATGAGAAAAAGAAATGTCCATTTCGATGGTTTGAATGGTGCTGAAATCATGTCTTATTAAATCGCCAAGGTGAAGATATTAAGAAAGTGCTCCTGAATAGAGTAGCTGATATCATGATTGATGATTCGTTACTTTCGCAGCTGAAAGGAATCGGGATGAGCGAATACGAGGCGAAGGTGTACGTGATTCTGTCAGCGTTGCGGGTGGCAAGTGCCCGTGAAATTCACGAACAGACGAAGATCCCCCGTGGCAGGATCTATGAAACGCTGGGCACGCTCACCCGGAAAGGGTTTATCGTCTCTTCCGGCAAGTCGCCGGTGCGGTACTCGCCGGTTGATGCGACCCAGACGTTCGAGCGCTTGAAACGCGAATCCGTGACCTCTCTTGCAGGATTGTTCAGGCGCCTGAAAACCCTGGAGACCGAGACCCCCGAACCGCTCATGCAGGGCTATAAACTGTATACCGACTGGACCCGGGATAACCAGATCCGGATGATGCTCAAGAGGGCGAAATCAGAGATTATCCTTCTCTGCAATGATGAAGAATTTCTCAGAAAATATGGCGACGATATTGCACGTGCGGCAAAACGGGTCGTTGTGTACCTTGTTATCGGAAGAAAAGAACTCGCGGAGTCCGCGCCGGTAAAATGCTATATGGGCGGGAGCGATATTGAGGCTTCCCTCTTTTGCCCGGAAGGAGGAGAAAACAACGGTCTCTTACTGAAATTGGTAGTGGTGGCTGACCGGGGCGAGTCCCTGTCGATCCTGGAAGAGAACGGGAGACTGATGGGGATTTTTATTTGCCCTGATATGTACGCCGGCTACCTGTCGCGGAAATTTGTACAGGAGATCCAGCCGGTTGAGCGGTCGCATAAGGGTGCCCGGAAGGGAAAGTTACCAGGAACCGGAAAGCCCAAGCTCTGCCCGGAAATATATCGGCTTAATTCATGAGGGTACTCCGGTTACTTTCCGGGTTGCCCCGGGGATTCCGGTCCCGGTGCGGTATCAGTCGGATACACTGGATCCTGACGGTGAGGATCCGGTTCAATCGTTTGAGCTGAAAGGATGGGAGTACGCGTGCATACTGCATCGGCCGACAACCTTACATAACTTTTATATTGTAAATGTCCATACATTTACACATGTTCTTACCCACGAACGAGAAACAGTTCAATTTCTGGAAGATGCGGCGCAGCGGGATGTCAAATGTCTCGATTGCTAACCTTCTCGGCATCACACGACAGGGTGTATCCCAGGCTCTCCTCGCGATGGACGGGAAGATCGAGTCGTCGCTCCGGGAGATGGCGCAGGCAAACCGGATCCAGGTTGACAAGATCGATGTGGAGAGAGGTATCCTGTTCGGACGGTCCATCCCGTTCCAGACGGCCGCATTCATCTTTGTCTCGGAGAAGCACGGCATGCAGGTCTGGTACGAGCATGACGGGGATTGCATTTCCTGCAACGAGTTCACGAAATGCATCGAGTTCATCTGGGATTTCGCAGCCGAGCTGGGGATAAAACTCGAAAAGACCCAGGACCCGACAAAAATGGCAGAGGAACTGCTTGCAAAGGTCCGGGAAGATCAAAAATGACCCGCGTATCAGAAATTTCTGAACACTGGTTCGGCCTGTGTCGGAAACCACCGGTAGTACATGTACTGCAGACGGGTATCGGTATCCCGCCGGAATCCGCCTATGAGGGACTCCCGGATGGCGGGGGTGGAGGATCGGGAACGATCCGCCGGGGGATCGGGGCCGTCCTGTCAGGCACGAAGACACTGATCCATAACCGGCAGCTCCTCTGGTTTACGCTCCTTGCCGGGCTTGTGCTGGCGGGAAACACCCTCGGCCAAGCGGCACTCTACGCCATCGACTGGACCTGGGCCACGCAACCCCTGAACTTTTTAATCGAGTTTGCAACACTGTTCTCTCTGGTGTTCTTACTGGCGGGCCTTGTCCTGAGCATCCCGTCAAAGAGAGAAGGTTCTGCCTCGTTCTTTGAGGGGCTTGCAAGGGCAAAAAAATATCTGAAAGCAATCTTCCTGTGGTCTTTTGTTCTGGCGCTCGCAGGCATACTGCTCTACATTATTTTCTTTTATTTGCCCGTCTGGTTCCCGCATGAGCTCGGGTTCCTTTATGGTTTCTGGCATTTAGAGCCTTTCCTTACCACCTGGTTCCTCCAGTTCCCCTTCAACCTGACGCTCTATCCGATGAAAACCATTGGCGATCCTGTGGTCGGGCTGTCATGGATATATCCCTATGGGTTCATGCAGGCCCTGATCTTTTCGGCGATCAACCTGCTCCTGTTCATCCTGACCCCGTTCGTCGTGCCCTCTATCGTTCTCGAAAAAAAGACCATCAGGGAGGCAGTCGTGGGATCGTTTGCCCTGATGAAAAAGACCTGGGCTGAGGTAGCTGCCTGCACCGTCTTCCTTGGAGTTGTCGCATTCGGTGTGTTCCTGACGTATTATCTCGTCCAGGCAGCACACGGGATGGTCACACCACGCGTGTTTGTCTTCTCGCGTCCCGCCGGCACATGGTTTGCTCTTGGCGTCCTCTATGATCTCGCACTGTTGGGCATTGCGTTCGTGGTGGCAACAGTCGGAGGAATTGCAGCGCTGGATCTTTACCTCTCTGCAAAGGGCAGGCAGGTCACCGGATCTCCAGAACCAGAACCCCACGCATAACTTTTCCGGTCCACTCCTGAGAGGTAATCCCGCTGAAACGATGCTGCCAAAATACAAAGAAGAATAATTTTATATTGTAAACATCCATACATTTACATATGTCCAGACAAACCAGCAACAACCCGTCCGGGTTCTGGAAGATAATCCTGCTGCTCATCATAGCAGGTACCTCAGTATTGTCGCTGTCTCCCGTATCTGCAGAGAAGCCGTTCGTTACTATCGTCGCGCAAGGCGATCAGTCCTATTATATGGGGGAACCCGTGATCTTCACCGGGATGAATACCGATTCAAATTCCACGTACCTCTTTATCACCGGACCCAACCTTCCGGATGGAGGCGGATTACTTTCCTCGCCGCAGCAAAGTCCTGTCAACGGCGATCCCGGTTCATTCACCGTAGTAAAAACAAAACCGGATAATACCTGGGAATATACAATGTACACGTCCGGTTTCAGGCTAGATGCCGGGACGTATACCATTTATGCGGTAAGCCAGCCGGAAACGAAAGACCAGTTCGGCAATTCAACAACGTATGGAACAGTCAGTATAGCACTCAAAAAACCCTTCATAACTGCAGAGATCTCCCCGTCATCAATTTCAAAAGGAGTGCCCTTTACTGTTTCCGGATCTGCGGAAGGAAATCCCGAAACGATCCAGATCTGGATCCTCGGTAAGAACTACTACTCCAAGGCAATTGAATCTGTCAACTCTGATGCCTCGTACAAGTATGAAGTCTCTCAGGCGGTCACCAGTCATCTTGAAAGCGGCCAGTACTTCGTGATTGTCCAGCACCCGATGGAGAACAATACGTTCGACATCGATGTCAGCGGAGATTACGTCCGCAGCCTGCAACTGAACAACGGTACGAATCTCTTCAGAATCTCCGGTCCGGGAAGCCTGCAGGGCAGCGACGCGGCAGAGGCACTCGTTGTTGCGTTCAGTGACCCCAGTAATGGTGATGACACCTATGCGCTGATTCCGTTCCAGATCGATAATGCGGTGAGTTCAACACCCCAGGCACAACCGACCACGACCACTCCGGTTCAGCATCAGACCCAACATGCCCCGCTCCAGTATGCCCCGGTCGGAGCAATTGCTCTTATTTTTGGAATTGCAGTGTAGAATCAACATTAAGGGGCCCCTATTTTTTGGAAATTATCAGGAAACCCGTATTTCAGGGAAAATTATTCCCAAAAATACAATAAAAAAGATTTGTTTTACGGCGCTACCGTCACCGTCCCTCGCATGAACGGATGGATGTTGCATATGTACGTGTAGGTCCCGGTCCGGTTGAACGTGAACTGGAACGTGTTTCCCTGATGGATGACGGGCGAATTCAGTACCATGGGCGACGGTTCCACGGATGTGACCGTATGATCAGCAGTGTCCAGGTTCGTCCACGCCACGGTGGTCCCCTTGCTCACCGTTATCGATGCGGGAATGAATGAATAATTCTGTATGGCGACCGATGCCGCTCCTGAAAAGGAGGATGCCGTTGCAACCGCCGTGACGGGTGCCGGCACTACCATCGTGGTGGCAGCCGGTGGAACAGGTGTTGGTGCCATCGTCGGCGGTACCGTCTGTGACGGGGAAGCGGTCGGCACCGGGGCCGGTGACGACGGAGAGGATAAACATCCGGCGAGGAAAAGAGCGGCGATCAGGATGAGGGTGAGAGCCGCTCCGGGTACAGGATATGTATGAGCGTGCATATGTTGCACTCAACCCTGCCGGTATATTAAAATGCCGTAGCGGGGGTTTTTGCGTTTACAACCGATGTGTGGCTAAGTGAAAGGAGGGTATGGTTGTAAAGCCCTGAAACTATAGAAGTCTTTAAGGGTTGATATTTTATATTCATCCACTAATGAACGTGGAGAGCAAACCGACACCGATTGATCAGAGACTCTTTTTGATCTTCATTGTCACGTTTGCAACGATGACGGTCTTCGAGTTTGTCGGGCAGTTTATCTATCCGTATCCACCCGACTAGCGCTCGAACCTGGTGACCAGCCTCTTTGCGAGCGGGCTTGCGGTCATCATTGCCTACATTCCCCTCAACGCCTACTATTCCGAGAGTGCCCGAGTACTCTCGGAGATGGAGAAACGCCGGCTGGTGGAAACAGAATTACGGGAGAGCGAATCACGCCTCAGCAGCATCATCCGTGTCGCCCCCGTCGGTATCGGTGTCGAATTCGACCGGATCATCC
>JACTVF010000205.1 GCA_019695435.1 Methanoregulaceae archaeon
GCCGAACGGATCATACGCGCCAGACGCCCTCATGTACCGCTGAAAAGGGGTTCCCACATACGAATTCTGGTAGATATAACCGTCTACCAGTTCGTTGAGGGTTGTTGCACTTAGCTCCGGAAATAGCGGCCCAAATGCCAAAGCACACCTCCTACTGAATCACGATTGCCGATTCAGCATTCCTTCTGGGTCTAAACCCGAATTTGCTTCTCTGGAACTGCCGGTCCTTTTGCCGACAATGCTCCAAGTGTGTTACGCGATGGTGAGCTTTGCTCTCCAAGTATTTTTCGTGATCGCTCAAGGTTGACCTGAGCGCTTCCCTTTCCGGCGACATGACCGAAGTCTGTCTGGCAATCCTGCCGGTAGGACGCAGATCGATTTTGGCGACTTGCGCTTGACGGCGCGATGACAAGAACGGGTAAATCTGGCTCAGAAAATTCCGGGCACGATCCCCGCTCAAGCGCCAACTGAAAATCGGGTTTTTCCACGATTCGTATCCCTGAAATGTCGGGCTAGGCTTGCCGTCACGCACCGCAGAGAACTTCACGCTTCCGCCCCAGAGATCACGCATCCTGTAAAGCATCTCCGGGTCTTTTTGCCTCACGTCCACGCTCAGCGCTCGTGAGCCAGAGAGTTTCCCGCAACTTCCTTCGCCCTCGAAGAAACCGGCGAAAAAGGCAACATCGGCGTCGGTAGGAGTTGCTACCGCGTCCAGACTGTCTCCTTTTCTCCAGAAAGCCATCGGAATCTCTCCTTGAAACTACTTACGCTGCTTGCGCCTCGCGCACCTTGCTCAAAGCCTGGTTGCGCCAGTCGGTATTGCGTTCACGGGAACTGTGGGACGACTGCCACGGCTTGACCGCGTTTGTTCCCGCGTCCGTGGACTTGTACCGGTCGTACCGGCTCGGCTGGCCACGGCGCATGTGGGGGTTCGCTCCAACACGCTCACGCTCTTCCTTGAGGGCCGACGCGCGAATCTCATCGTCGTGCTTCTTCTGGTTGGCAGCGGAAATCTCAGTGCGCTTGGTCGCAACGTTGTACTTCTGCTCCCACGCATTCTTGAGCGTGAAGCCCTTGTTGCCGAGCAGATGTTGGCGGTTGACTTCGTTCACAAGCTCCTGCGTTCCACCGAGCGGAGCGTTGAACAATCCGAAATGTTCGGCGTTCAAGTCCTGCATCGCCATCAGGGTATTCGCCTGCCGGTTCTGGAATTGCCCGAAATCGTCGCGGGTCACCATGTTCGGGTCTGGCGAGCCGGGGGCGCGGGGCGCTTCCCTCACAGGCTCGTCACCAAGGACGATGCCGAGTTCCTTTGCCTTGGCCAGCTTCGCTTCTGCGGCGGCTCGCTTGGCGTCGGAGTCGATGGCCTGCTGCGTCACGTCGCGGAGCGCAGGCACAAACTCGGAATTGTAGCGGGTAGTGAACTGCTCAAGCTCGCCTTCGGCCTTGGCCTTGGCGGCGGTCAGTGAGGCGTTGGCGTCGATCACCTTTTTCAGCATCGACTTGAACTTGTTGTCGCCGAGAATGGTTTCGTAGGTCTTCAACTCATCGTCGGTCAGCCCGGATTCCTGCTTGAGCCATTCGAGTTCCGTCATGGTGTTCTCTCCTCGAAACCGTTCAGGACTACCGGGGTGGGGCTGGGGCTTGCTGCGGTGCCGATCCCGCCGACGCGCTGGATTGGATCATCTGCAACCCCTTCATCATCATCTGGATGCCCTGCTGGCCTTGCGGAAACTGCTGGTCAAGCCCTTGAATAAGCTGCCCCAGCATTGCCAGCTTGACCACAGGAGAAGAGCCACCGCCCTGCGGCGATGGCGCTCCCTGTGGAGGTTGCTGCGGTGACGGCATGGGGGGTGTGCCCACGTTATGCACGCTTCCGTGCAGCACGCTTCCGCTTGGCCTTCGACTCGCGGCTCTTGTGCATTTCCTTATGACCCAGGTGCGGGCCAACGACGGTCAGCTTCTTACGACCCTTGTGCTTGCGCATGTGCTTCTCTCCTGATTTGGATTTGGGGAGGAGCCGCTAGCCGCATCAGGAATCGAGGGGGCGGTAGTCCTTAAAGTTTCTAGAGCAACAATACAACGCCGATTCCCCGTGTAAAGAAGAATCGGCGTCTGTTGTATTGCCAGTTGTGACAACGTAGTGGTTTTATTTGGGACTTATATACTTGAGTCACTTGGTTAATTCGCTGGTGATCCTGCGGGGCATTGCCGAGGATCGTGATGAGTTCCGCAGGCTGAATGTAATGGAAATTCGCCATCGATACGGCGATATACTCCAGCCGTGAGGACTAACTCCTCTGGAACCAGCATCTCTTTGACCGGCCCACCGCAGGCATATCCTGTTGCGAGGTTTAACGATTCCAAGCCCACAAGATTTTGTGTTCCCACGCCACCGAGATACACGCCGACAATCCGAAAAACGTTACGACCACTCCGTCGCCGGTTATGATTTTCGTGCGAGATTACACCTCGACGGTGACAGACCCCGCCGCAAGCTCTCCCTCGTTGTCGAAGACGATGCCGCCGGAGTTGGCCGGAATCCTGTCTTCCTTGACGAACACAAGGCTCGCAATGGACCCTCCCGGCCCGATCTGCGCCGTCAGTGCGCCCACGTTGCCCTCTTTCCGGATGAGGTCCAAGGCTTCTGTCAGCAAGGCTCTTCCGCCGTCCGTCTGCTTGATGTCGGGCGTGAATGTGGTTTTCCTGTTAAGCGTGATTTTCGTTGCTGTCTTCATTGACTCTCCTTCTTGCACATATCGGCGAAGCGCGAAAGGCTACCGGGACGTAACTGGGGGTTGCTCATTGCTTCCGCCAAAGTTGATATACCCTCACTGCGCGGCTTGAGGGCCACTTGCGGCCTCATATCCGGCTACGGTTCCCACTTCCAGAAATGGAACCACGAACCAGACCACTGCTGGTACTCGTAGATGTTCGATTCCAAGTGGTATCCAGCCTTCGGGCTGTGACTCACGCGGAAAAACAGCGTGAACCAAAACCATCGGCAGTTGATGTCGAGAATTCTTAGCCTCATTCCCATCACCCCCAACCTAGCGCGTCGTAGCCACTACGGCCCTTCCGCCGCTGGCTGTGCCTTTCTGTTTGATTTTCCCTTGCCCCGGCTTTTTCGCCGGAGCACCGGAACCGGGAGCGCCCGGCTTAGGTCCAGGCTTCCCTCCGGGGTCGGGAGGGTCCATTCCGAGAGCGTGCTTTAACTTGGCAATTTCCGCCTCGTCCATCAGCTTCTCCTTGGCCCAGTTCAATACCTTCTCCTTGATCGTCGAACCCTCGATGCTGCCCCAGTTCGACAGGTCAAACTCGTTTGCCAGCGTCTCAGGGTCAATCGGTACACCCTTGCCGAGCAGCGCCAGCAGGTTGAGCTTCTTCTGCGCCTGCGCGATGTAGTGCATCGAATGTGGCGTCACGCTCACGCGAATGTTGCGAAGGAAATTCTTGGCACGCTCCGACTCAGTGACTCCCGACTCAACCGGATTGCCTGCCGCGTCCGTTGTCTGCTCGCCCTCCAGATGCGAAGGGATAATCGAGTACGGCTTGTAATCGAACGTAGCCGGAGCTATCGCATCGACGCCGACATAATCCGCAAGCACTCCCACGGGCATGTATTGAACTACCAGACCGAGAAATATCCTTGCCAGATCCCGGAAGCCGCGCTCCATCGACCGCGACGTTCCCATCACTGTCGGCCCTTCGGCGTCGAGCAGCTTTTCCGGGTCGGAGATGTTGGCGCGTAGCTTTTCAAGCGACTTGATTTGATCGTGCCCCAACTGGCGCATGATGCTCGCCTGAAGGAACTCGACAATCTTCATCACCCATTCAGGGATGTTGTAGCACCACTCCGGGAACGGAGGCCGCAGTACCGGCTCCTTGATGTCGCCATCGACTCCCCAGCCGATGCCGGGATCGAACGGGTCTAGCGACTCTGCCTGCCGCGATGTGAGCTTGCCCTGCTTGTCGCCGGTCGTGATGTCGGTGTTGTACACCTTGCCGGGATTCGCCCTTGCCATCGCCACGCGGTAGATGTAGCGCATCAGGTCGTCAATCGCATCCTGCGTGTTCGCGGTACCCTGAAACAGCGAGAAGCCGGTATCCTCCCATGCCCATTCATCCAGATAGAACGGCACCAGTGGGACCATGCTGTGCCAGTCGAACGCCGGCCCGTCGTACATCAGCGCGTCGTTGCAGGAGATCAGCAAACGCCGGTACGGGTAGACTCTGCAATCGTCCTCAGTGGCCGGCCGCGTGACATTCTTGCCACCCTCAAAGCGCGTAATCTGCTGGCCGACATACGGCACCGTGTAGGACCAACTGGTCCCCTCCTGCCCCATCTTCAACGGCGTTCCGGTAGGGTTTCCGTTGGCATCGAGGACCGGCTTGCCCTCTTCGTCAACGTCGGCCTCATTGATTCTCAGGTCAAGGACGTAAGTGTAATAGATATCGCAAAACAGTTCCTTCTTCGAGCCAAGCTGGTGCATCCGCCAGCGGTTGCGGTCGTAGGATCGTTCATTGTTCCCGGAAGGCGTCCGGGCATAGGTCTTCTCGCCGAACGGCTTGAGGGCGCTCTGGAACTCTGGGAATCGCGCATGAGCCTCGGCAACGCCCATCGGGACAACCAGGGTCACGATGTAGGCGTTCTGGTAGTTCCGGCCCCGCGGCAACTGGATCGGCAGCACGTCGGGCTGGCCCAGCGCCATGAACACGAACTCGCCGTCGCCCATGCCAAACTTCGACCGCGAGTAGAACGGGTAGATGAACCCGGCCCCGGAGATGGCCGCGAATTGCAGCGCATCCTTGATGGCGCGGTCTACAAACGACTCCATGTAGATCGACTTCGCCACCTTCGACATCATGTTGCACTCGGCAAGGAACGCCTTGTTCTCGGTCGAGTAGCCCCAGTATGGCCGGATATCGGACAAGGCTTCAACAATCTCCAACACGCCGCGCTTGAGGTCGCCGGTAGTGAAG
>JACTVF010000206.1 GCA_019695435.1 Methanoregulaceae archaeon
GATGAACAAGATCATTCGGGAACAGTTCGACGGGAACCTGCTGCCCCCGGCGGCACTCGTCCTGCTTGCGAAGAAATACCGGGTGCCGTACGAGGACCTGCGCGATGCCCTTTTAGCGGCGGTAAAGAAAGCATAACGCCGGTGCCATTCTTTCTTTTACAGGGCTTTATCCGGATAATTTCTCATTCGGCGCCCGTATCACTTGAAAAAGCAATATTAAACAAAAGGTGAAACAGGTACACATGCGAACGCATATACATGGGGGCAGGCGGCGCAGGTCGCCCGAGATCCCGTGGCTTCTCATTGTCACGGTAGCTGGTATTGTCGTGGTTGTGGTGGCCGCACTCTTCTTCTTCACCGGTATCGGGGGAACATTCGCAGGACACATCTCTTCCGGTACGGCGGCGGCAAAACCAACCACCACCGCCGTTGCCGCCTCAGGCACATCGGCGTCGACGTCGTCCAATATCGTTGTTGCAACAACAACCCCGGTGACCGTTCCCAGTACTGGCGTGTATGTCACTGTCGATTATATCGGGGGTTTCACCGGCACCTATACAACAAACGGCAAGACCACGAAGGAAACGGGCTCGGGGACCCGGATGTACGAGGTTTCCAATGCCACTGGATCGGTGACCGCGTTTTTCCAGAAAACCGACAGCACCGCCACTCATGCGCTGACCGTGAGTATTTACAAGAATGGCAACCAGCTCGCATCCAACAGTACGAGCGCAGCTCACGGTCAGGTCACGGTCACGGCCTCGGTATAACTCTGTCGATCCGGCGGAAATTCTTTTTTCGCGTGTCGTTGTGGCTGAATAATTGATAGGGAGATAATCTCCTCCTGACTGGACTGCATCTGAAAAAATCACGATTACGATCGTGCCGGATACTTTCCCGTCTCACCTGCATGCTCTTTTATTCTTTACATTGTAGTTGTTGTAGTGCAAGGTGACGGAATGGAAAAAAATGTGTACCTTTTTGTGTGCCCCGAGATCGCCGACTGGGAGCCGGCACTTGCAGTTGCGATGATATCCGATCGCTACACGGAGATCCCCAAAACCCATAGTTATCCGGTGATCACGTTTGGTCTTACCCGGGAGCCGGTGAAGACATTCGGGGGACTGACCATTCTCCCGGATGTTGCTGTCGATGATATCGACCTTGAGAAAACGGCGATGATCATTCTCCCGGGGTCATCGCTCTACGAGAAAAAGGATCCGGCCCGGCTTGTCCCGCCCATTGAGAGCTGTATCCGGAACGACATCCCGGTGGCAGCAATATGCGGCGCGACATTATTTCTGGCAAAGCACGGTTTTCTCGATTCGGTCCGGCATACCAGTGCCGGCCCGGCGTGGCTGAAGAAACATGCCTCCCTCTACCGCGGGGAGGGCAGGTATGTCCATGCGCTAAGCGTGGCAGACCGGGGGATTATCACGGCAAATCCGCCGGGTTTTGTCGAATTTGCCTATAACATCATAAAAACGCTGGATGTATTAAAACCGGAGTTTCTGGAGTTCTGGCTGGGTGCGGTCAAACGGGGGAACCTGAACACGGATTCATTTTAGTGCGCCTGCGCCAGGCCACTCTCCGGGGAACTGATACGAAAGGGAGGAAGAGATCCGGGTTTACCATTTCGATACCGCCCGGACTGCTGCCTCTTCGGTATCGTAGATGGCGATAACCTGCGTAAACCCGGTCATGGAAAAAATATGATCGACAAATTTTGTGAGCGAGAAAATACCGAAATGGACCATGGAGGTTTTTGCCATTTTCCCGATGGCAAGAAACACCCGGAGCCCGGAACTTGATACGTACTTGGTGCCGGACATGTCGCAGAGGAGGGCTTTTGGCTGACGTGCGACATATTCCCGGAGCTCTTTTTCCAGAGTCATGGCCTCAACGTGATCGACAGAGACGGGGAGGGTGACGATGAGGCAGTTGCCTTTTTCCCGGAGTGTACAGAGTGCCATCACAGGTTCCCCCTTTCAGATTGCCCGTGTTTTTCTAGTCTTCTTTTTCGGTATTAAGGTTTGAGGAATGATTCCGGAGGGGTGACCGTGATGTTGAGATCAGTTCACAGGGGGATTGATTAACTGGAGAGGGTTCCCTACACAGGTACCATTCCCGTCAAGTGTTTTTCCCTTCACACCCCCACATACGGCATCATCGACACCACGTCGTCCTTGATCGTATCCATCCCGATTCTCTCCACAAACCGGGCCGTCCGCTCGTGGGGCTTTGCGTGCTTCCGGTAATATTCCATAAGGCGCTCTGTGCAGTCGAGGGCCTCGGTTGCAGACAGGCCCTGTGCGATCACGTCCCCGAATCTCGGGCTGGTGCCGCCGTTCCCGCCAAAGAGCACCGTCCAGCCCCGGTTTGTTCCCATGAGCCCGATGTCCCGGGTGTGGCTCTCGCCGCAGCACCGGGGGCATCCCGAGATCCCGATCTTGACTTTTGCGGGAAAGTGCTGGTGCCTGAACTGCCCGTCCGCAGCCCGGGCAAGGGCAATGGCATTCTGGTTCCCGTACCGGCAGATGTCGGTACCGGGGCAGGCCTGCACGAACTTCACACACGGCGCACTCTCGGGTTGTGCGAGCGGGCCCAAATCCCTGATGACACCGGATACATCCTCCGGTGCGATGCCGGCAATAAGGAACCGTTGGCCGGAGGTAATCTTCAGGACCGGGACCCGGTATTTCCGGGCCGTGCGTGCAATTGTTTCGAGATTGTCGGGTGTGACCATCCCGGCCGGGATCCGGGTGACGATGGCCCGGGTCTTCCCGTCCCGCTGGAGGATTCCTTCATGCAATCCTGTCATGGACATTCTCCGCTATGGGGAGTGCTGTACCGTGAGGGGTTATCATGGTTGCGTCCCTGGCCTGAGAAGGGAAGGCGGAGCGGGAAAACCGGTTCCGCGAAAATGAGGGAATTCTTTTGCCGTGCTCAGTACCTCACTAATTTCAGATTGGATCAATAACACCAAAAATCGGTAGTAGTCATGTAAAAGCCGGAACGCCCATTCCTCTTCATCATTTTTCTGTACACTCCCCAATCCGGATTCGGGGCCATAGTGGCCTTCCGGGGGCGTGATCGGGTACCGGACAATTATGAGGCCGACTAAAAAACACCACCTCCAGAACACCGCTAAAGGGATAATATAACGCCCCGCTATTTGGCCGGTTTGGGATTTTCGCCGCAAGTTGCGGGGATAATTTCCGTGGTGGACAAAATAGTTCCCTTTTTGTGTTCACCACCAGACCCTGATGGAAAAAAAGCCCGTTTCGGCCCCGGATTGAGAGGGCGAGATCGTATGTATGTGGGTAGGGGGGTTTACACCCTTGGGGGGATGGATGATCATTCAATGTACCCAGAGAATAATTTAGAGAAGTACTGGCGCTCTAAAAAGCACCGGGCATGGGCTCTTTGTGTTCACATCCGGTTCTTGAAAATATCAATAAAACGTGTGAGGGTTCCCGCATCAGGGCCCCTCCGGGGCACGGCGGGGGCAAAAGCCCCCAAGAACATCTTAAAAAACCGATTTCATTTCTGGCCCGGGAACAAACTCCCTTCGGCACGCACACGTACCAGCAACGCACCACAACAAAAACAATACCCCGAAAAAAGTATTAAGAGCCGCGGTTATTTCCGGGCCTTTCTCTCTTTTGGCTTGTCTGCCTTCTTCTCGCCCTCGGCCTTTTCCGTCTTTGGGAACATTTCATCAAGGGACTTCTCGCCGTATGCGGTCACGCGGGCGTTGACCTGGACAAACTCGGGGGTGATTTCGTGCGAGCGGATCATCTTTCTCTTGCGCTCGCCCTCCATCACCGCGTGGAACCCGACACCTTCTGCGAGCAGGAGTTTCCTTCTCCCGGCGCCCGGCAGGCTTTTCCTCGCGGGCGTCCCGGTCTGGTCCGAGCCCCCGGTAATCAGGATCTTATAGCCTGCAAGCCCAAGGGGGCCGGCGTCAAGTTCGTCCCCGATGCGTTTACCCACGATCGCGCCTGCTGCGCCGGTGCTGGCATCAACATTGTAGGCGCGACCGGTCTTGGGGTCTGATACAACAACCTTTAACTCAACCATGCTTGATTCTCCTTATTGGTTATCCCGGGACGCCCGCGACGTCGGGTATCCCGTTCACTTTCCGGCTGACGGCGCAACAACGCCTGTGCACGTGAAGTACCCATCTTATTATACCAGTACGCTATTAAACCCTCGCGTCCTTTTGGACCAGCCGCGCATGCCGGTTACACATATCGGCTTTCAAGCCGGTCACTTGCCCCAGAACGGCTCGGCCTTTCGCCGGATCGCCACGAACTCGGCGAGCACTTCCTGTGTGCTCACGTTAAGGTTCTTGAGCATCTCGCGTTCGAGCACTTTCACGTGCCGCTCGGGGAGATCCACGAGCAGGTCGTCGCCCACGTTCAGCTGCCGGCCGATGGTTGCCCCTTCGATCGAGATCGCCACTTCGAGGCCGGCGTCTGCCTCCCGTATCGCCTCCTGACGGAGCTGCATGGATTTCAGGTGCCCGACCTTTTTCCCGTCCAGCTTGACAAGGTCGACGTCGCCCCTGAGTTTCCCGCCCAGCACCCTCACGCCGACCACCGCCGGGTTGCTCTGCCGGAATACGCAGTCCGGCAGCAATCGGATCTTCGCCGGCATCATCACGTGCTCGAACTGCGCCTTCTCCGCGATCCTCTTCTGCTCGTCGCGCCACGCGACATACTGGTCGATGAGCTGGTAGATCACCTGCGCGGAGAAGACCTTGACCTGTGTGTAGAGCGGGTCCTTGATAATCTCCGCTGCATCTGGGAGGATCGGGGTGTTGAACGACAGGAGCACGCGGAATTTCGGGTTCTTGATCGTCTCGGTGTCGATCAGGTCATGCCGGCTCACAGGGCCGACCTGTGCCCGCATTACCTTGATATCTTTTGCCTCCAGTTCCTTGCAGAGCGCTTCGAGAGCGCCGATCGTG
>JACTVF010000207.1 GCA_019695435.1 Methanoregulaceae archaeon
AATGATCGCATCGCTCACTTGGTTTCACCGGTTCCTGTATTGGACAGGAAATGCCAAAAGAGCATCCTTTCCAAAAAAAACTGCTCTATAGAAAACAGTTTTTCAAATATCCTGTCCCCCACACGCCAGCCCTGCCCCCAAAGGGGGCGGGGGCGTATGCGATGCATCTGTATTACCGGGATGGGAACATGCGAGCAAATCTGTGAACAGGTAATACTGCATCATCGCAAACGGGGGATGCCCTAGCGGCGGGGGCGGCAGCCCCCAAGAGCGTTCATAATCTATTTTGGAATTTCAACAGAGCAAAAATAAAAAGGAACGTCTCCCGCCCCCCCGTTCTGTTTTACACCGATACCTTGCGGAAGAGCCAGGCCCCGGCCACAGTCATTGCAACCGCAAACCCGGCAATCACCGCGAGGCTGATGAGCGGGTTGATCTGCGAGGCCCCGGTCAGGCCGTACCGGATCCCTTCCACGCCATACGTGAGCGGGTCGATCAGGGTGATCGGCTCAAGCCATTTGGGCAGGGAGCTGATGGGAAAGAGCGCTCCCGAGAGCCCGAAGAGGGGGAAGACGACAAAGTTCATGATCAGCTGAAAGCCGGTCATGTCCTCCATCCTTGAAGCGATCGCTATCCCGAAGGCGGTAAACGAAATCCCCACAAGGATCATGAAGCCGAGAGCGATGAAGAAACCTGCGGGGTTTTCGATCCGCAGCCCCAGCAGCACGGCAAGCACCATGAGGATGATCCCCTGGATCACCGCCGTGGTCGCGCCCCCGACGGTCTGGCCAAACATGATCTCGAGCCGTGATACCGGTGCCA
Source organism: Methanoregulaceae archaeon (assembly GCA_019695435.1). GTDB lineage: Archaea > Halobacteriota > Methanomicrobia > Methanomicrobiales > Methanospirillaceae > Methanoregula. Next base: position 823 of record JACTVF010000207.1, read on the forward strand.
CGAGCGTCTCTTTCAAAAACCCGAACTGCTTGTCCCAGATGATCTGGATGCCGGAGAAGACCGAGGTAAAGAGCACGCTCATTGCCACCATGCCGGGCACCAGGAACATCACGTACTGCTGCCCGAGCGATGTGGCGCTGACGACTGAATTGAGGCCGAAGCCAAGAAACACGAGGAGAAAGAGCGGCATCGCGATGCTTCCTACGATCCTGCTTTTTGACCGGACGTACCGCTTCATGCTCCGCAGCCAGATAGTGTAGACGATATCCATGGTTTAGTGCCTCATCATCCTGAAATGCATCCGCATCGAGTCTTTGCGGCTGATGTCCTCTTCGCGGATCGTCTTACCCGTAAACGAGAGGAAGACATCCTCGAGTGTCGGCTTGTGGACGGAGATCGAGGTGATGGGAATGTTCTTTTCGTTCATAAGCGTCACGATCATACTGAGGTGCTGCTCGGCATTCTCCAGCGTAAGGATCACTTCGCCGTCATGGGTCTCCAGCCGTTTTATCCACGGTACGGCGAGTGTTGTTGCAGTCTTCTCTGTTTCCGGTGACCGTATGGTCACCACGTCCCCGCCGATCGAATCCTTGAGCCGTGCCGGCGTGTCAAGGGCAATGATCTTCCCGTGATCGATGATCGCGATACGGCTGCAGAGCCGGTCCGCCTCCTCCATGTAGTGTGTGGTGAGGATGATCGTGATGTTCTTCTCCTTTGCGAGCGTCTCGATGTACTTCCAGAGCAGGTTGCGTGTCTGCGGGTCAAGGCCGAGCGTGGGTTCATCCAAAAAGAGGACCTGCGGGTGGTGCAAAAGGCCCCGGGCAATTTCCAGGCGCCGCCGCATCCCGCCGGAGAACGTCTTGACGATATCGTTCCTCCGGTCATAGAGTTCGACGAGCTTCAGGAGCTCTTCGGTCCGCTGTTCCCGGGTCTCTTTGGGGATCCGGTAGAGCCGGCCGTGGAAGTCCATGTTCTCCCACGCGGTCAGTTCCTCGTCAAGGCTCTGGTCCTGGAATACGATCCCGATCGCCTTTCGCACGCCGTCCTGGTCTTTTTTGATATCGATCCCCATGATCGCAGCCGATCCCGATGTTGGTTCAAGGATGGTCGAGAGCATCGAGAGCGTGGTCGTCTTTCCTGCGCCGTTTGGGCCGAGCAAACCGAAGATCTCGCCCTGCTCGATGGCAAAGCTGACCCGGTCCGCGGCAACAAGGGAGCCGAACGATTTGGTCAGTTCGTGTACTACAACCGCTGTGGTCATGTCTGGTTCACACTCTTTTTGAGTTCGTCGCGGCAGCGCCGGAGTATCTTTGATGCTTCCTTCTCTTTTTCTTCGGGGATTTCATTCAGGAGCGTTCGTATTTCAAAAAGCACACTCATCCCCGGACTGGGACTGTTGCCGAAGATGGCGGTGATGAGATGCCGGTACTGATCCGTTTTCCTGTGGTGCTCTTTGCTGTGGGCCCGGATCCTTTTAAGCGTGTCCCGCCCGGTGCGGGTGAGTATAAAACCGGTCCGGGCACGGCTGCCCCCTTTTTCCGGTGCAGGTGCAATGAGCCCTTCAGTTTCAAGCTGGCGGAGCAGAGGATAGAGCGTACCCTTGCTGGGAACCCAGGCGCCATTGGTGAGTTTTTCGATCTCCCGGAGAATGTCGTAGCCGGATTTTTCGTTCTTGTCAAGCGAGTGGAGCACGTAGAGTGCAAGCAGGGTGCGTGTCCTCCCGCTCTTTGATGCAAACTGGAAGAGGCTGGTCATGGATAGTTCGGTTCCGATATAGTTCGATTTCGAACTATCAGTGTTTGGCAGGGCCAGATATAAATATTCCCGAAGTGACAGGGGGATTATCGTGCCGGTACCTTATGAACCGGGACAGGCAAATGATAGAGAAGCATTACTCCCGCGCGAAAGGAATCTCCTATGAACCAGATCTATTGCTTCGGCCACCGCCAGCCCGACACGGACAGTATCGCCAGCGTGATCGGGTACGCGGATTACAAAAACCGCTCCGAGCCGGGCCGGTATGTCCCGGCCCGGTGCGGGGAGATCAACAGTGAATCACGGTTCATGCTCGACCGGTTCGGCGTCGCAGCACCGGTCTTTGTGCCGTCGGTCGAGCCGACCCTTGCCGATATTTCGTACAAGCCGGTCTTTGCGCTGCCACAGGACGTCCCCACCGTGGATGTTGCAACCCTCATGGCAAACGAGGGGATCAGGAATGTTGTCATTACCGATGCGGCCGGAAAACCTGTCGGGATGATTGGCGAACATGCGCTTGCAAACGCCTGCATCGGGACGATCCACCTCGCCGAGCTCGCGGTGACACCGGTACCGGTCGAGACGCTCGCACGGATCCTCAGCGCGGAGATCCTCGTCTCTGCGCACCAGTTACTTGAAGGCCGGGTCTATATTGCGATCGACGCCCTGCAGGTCACGCTCGCGAAGATGACCGCACAGGACATCGCGGTTGTCGGTGACAACGAGCCGGCCCAGCTTGCGCTCGTTTCTGCAGGGATCGCCGCCCTGATCATTGCCGAGGGGGCACCCGCCGGCGAACGCGTGAAAGCCGCAGCAGAACAACGAGGGGTATCCCTGCTCACCACAAAATTAGATGCATTCGGGGTGGGGAAGATGATCAACCTCTCGCTTCCCGCCCGCGAAGTGATGGAAACCCATGTCCCGGTCCTTACCTTTTCCGACACCATCGCCCGAGCCAGGCAGGTTGTTAGTGGTTCAACGTTCCGGGCGGCCTGCGTGGTAACCGGCGACGGGATTCTCGCCGGCATCCTTACGAGGACGACCCTGCTCGATGACGTGCGGCGCCCGGTCGTCCTGCTCGACCACAACGAGGCATCTCAGGCAGTACCCGGGATCGAGGAAGCGGACGTGGTCGAGATCATCGACCACCACCGGCTTGGGGCGATCACGACCCTGCGGCCGATCCGGTTCTTCAACGATCCAGTGGGGGCAACCTCCACCATCATTGCCATGAAGTATATGGAGACCGGCCTCTCCCCCTCCCGGCAGGTTGCCGGCGTCCTCCTCTGCGGTATCCTCTCCGACACCCTTTCCCTGATGATGTCGACGACCACGCACCAGGACAAAAAAGCAGTCAGGTACCTTGCCCCGATCGCGGGAGAAGACCCGGAAGCACTGGGCATCGCGCTCCTTGAAAGGGGCATGGATCTCTCAGGCGTTTCGCTCGATGTACTCCTCACCCGTGATACCAAACTCTTTACCCTCTCGGAAAAAACCGTGCAGATCGCTCAGGTGATGGTGCCCTCGTTTGCGTGGAACCGTGAGAGGAACGATGCGATCTCCTCGGAACTGGAAAAGGCCCGGTCTGCTGCGGGTGCGGATCTCTTTCTAGCGCTGTTCACCAATGTCCTGGAAAATGCAAGCGATCTCTACGGTGCCGGCGATGCCACATTCCTGGATGGGCTCTTTGGCGAACAGCTCCCGGCACGGCTTCCCGGCGTGATGTCTCGGAAAAAGGATTTTCTCCCATGGCTGGGGGAGAAGCTCCGGAAACTCGGCCGGGCGTAAAGCGCGGATTCCCTTCTCTTTATTACCGGGCATGGAGAAACCGGTCTGTTCACGGAACTACATGGCTTTTACCATAGTCCATAAATAGCGCCTGGTACCCTATGCTCCCATGGTGACATCATGCCGGAATCAGAGATAAATAAAACAACAACAGCCCTTGTTGTCATTGACCTCCAGAAGGGGATAGCAGCACAGCCCACGCAGCCGTATCCCGCAGAAGAGGTCATCAGGAATGCAGCCCGACTTGTGACGGCGTTCAGGAAGAACGGGATGCCGGTATTCCTCGTGCATGTCGTTGCATCACCGGAGACAATGCTGAAGGTGAAAAGCGATCTTTCGTTCTCCCGTCCGATGCCTCCTCCCGCAGACTGGTCCCAGTTTGTTCCGGAGATTGCCCCGGTCCCGTCAGATATCGTAATTGCAAAGAAGCAGTGGGGAGCGTTCTACGGTACAGATCTCGAACTCCAGCTGAGAAGAAGGGGGATGGATACAATCGTTCTCTGCGGAATATCCACTGACCTCGGCGTTGAGAGCACAGCACGGTTCGCCTACGAGTACGGCTTCCAGCAGGTCTTCAGTGAGGATGCGATGGCCTC
>JACTVF010000208.1 GCA_019695435.1 Methanoregulaceae archaeon
GGCGATATACCAGGCGATGGCTGCACCGATAATCCCCAGGATAATCGCCTGAACGATCGGCGGGAAGGCAGCGCCGGAATAGCCAATCAGCACATTTGCGTAATTGATATACCCGCACAGTACTGCGGCTGCAGTCAGCAGGTATGCAAGCACCAGGCCCCAGCCGGTGATCACCCCGGCATTGTTCCCCAGACCTTTCAGGATAAAGGAGTACAGGTTCCCGGGCGTGGCAGATCGCTTTGTGAACTGGTTGACGCTAAAGGACACTAAGAGGAAGACCACCAGTCCGATAACGTATGCAAGCCAGGTCCCGTTGCCGGCAAATCCGAATACCAGCGGGATAACAAGGGCCGGTGTCGCGCTGGGCGCGATAGCGGCAATGGACTGGCCCAGTACCTCAAAATAGGACAGGTACGATTTTCTCAGTCCGTTTTGTTTGTTGTTCTCTGCAGTTGTAGTATCACTCATTACGATTCTCCATTGTGTGATGAGCGTGGACGTTCCCACGATTAGGGAGGGGGGACACAGGTGCAGTTCTCAAGGGAAAACCCGAGAAAGCGGTGACCGATTATTCAAATCCCGGAAAGTAATCTGACGGGCGCTTTAATAATATCTGATAAATTCGCAATATTTGGGAAGATAATTCGAAATTTGATAACATATGGGCAAATTTTTCCGACATAATCTCGTTTCCTTGCAGCGGGACTGGTTCCATTGGGGAAGGGTACTAAGTGAATACCTGATAGGGTACATGTACTCAAAAAAGCGGGAAACGGCGGTCACGCCTTCCCATTATGGCCCCGTAACCGTAGTACCAAAGAGAGTGCAGAATGCAGCGGGTTTTTGTCTGCTCCCGGATCTCCTGCAGGTGCACGGCCGCATGGCGTGTGGGCAGGTTACATTAGTGCATCAAAAGGGTTCCGGCGCTCACTCCGGGACCTGACATAGGTAATGGGCTATGGCAACGATCGTGTATTCTGCGTACCCAGCCTTTTTTTGAAGCCCCGGTACGAATCGGGGGCGTACCCGAGCGAGCGGTAGAACGGGACTGCATCGGTTCGTTCTCTCTCGGACACAAAAATGATGTAATTGCAGTTTCGCGAGACGGCATATGCCTCGACCTCACGCATCAGTGCCGAACCGATCCCCTGCTGCCGGAATTCGCGGTCAACAATCACGTCCTCGAGGACCATGAACGGGCGGCACTCGCCATAGATCTCCTCGCAGATGATTCCCATCAGGGACCCGGCGATCTCGTCGTCCACATCCGCTACCAGGAAGATATAATCCGGATCGTCCCTGAGCCGCCGGAATGTCTCCTGCATCCACCCAAGGGAGGACTCCTCGCTCCAGAACTGCACGTACAACCGGGCAAGGGCGGGAAGATCCTCCTCTGCGAGCCGTCTGATGATTATGGGATCATCCGAATACATGGGGAGTCTCCGGGCAGCGGCAGGAAAACGCACCTGCATACGGCTACACCACACCCTTTTCCCGCAACGCATCGTGGAGCAGGGAATTCCCGTCGCAGAGGTAGCAGTGGTTCCGGGTGCCCGCGGGTACCGCATGATCGTGGACAATCTCCGCTGCCTCGCGGTTTGTCTGTGCATACCATTCCGCAAACGGTGCCCGGTGGCCGAAAAGTTTCGAGCCGGGATTGGGGGACCAGACAAACGGGATCACGTTTGCGCCCAGTTCCGAGATCGCCTTCACACCGGTAAGGAACGTCTCTTTGGGTTCCAGCCCCATGACAAAGATCGCATAGACATTACCCTCCCCGAAAACGCCGACCGCCTGTTTTATGCTGGATACGAACTCGTCGTGCGAGGTGCCGGCCGCCTTTCCCGGGCAGATAGCCTCGTAGTATTTTTTGTCCCAGACCTCCATGGCAAAACAGAGCGAGCCAATACCGGTCTCGTAGTACTGGTGGATCGTATCGCCTTTTGCCGGCGAGGGAAGGAGGGTGCCGGGCACCGTGTCAAACCCCGTGTGCTCACGGATCGAGGCAAGGATCTCCGAGACGATCGCCACCTCCCGCTGCGGGGTGATGCACCCGCCGGTGAGATTCACGTGGTTGACATCGCCCTCCGCCCATGCGGCCTTTACCACCTCACCCACGTCCACCGGGTCCTTCTTTCTCATGACCGAGTCGTATACATTGGAAGTGGAGACCAGGTTACAGAACGCGCACTGCTGGTTTTTTGCAAAGTGGGAGCAGTAGTTCTGGTAGCAGAAGAAGAGGCAGTCCTTCCCGCCGATCTGGCCGACTTTTATCATGTCGTTACCCTTAGTGGTCTTTTTCTCGTAATACCGGGGCCGCCGGAGCCACTGTACCTCACAGACCGACCGGTCGTTGTGGTACAGCTGCAGCCTGCCATCCTCGGGCACCACGTGGTACTGCGAGTGCGAGTTCTTGCGGTACTGTACTACGGTTCCGTCAGGGAGGGAGAAGTCGTCAGGGAGCTTCTGCTCCACGTGGTTTTCAAAGTCCCACCCAAAGAGGCCGTGGTTCTGCTCCTTGTACCGGGTCCCGACCTCCGCAACACTTGCAGGATCTGACCGTATCCCCTCGGTGCGGTTTTAGGCTCTGTCAAGTCATCGGGAGTTATGACAAATACTACGTCGAAAAATATATATCCCCTCCCGAAGACTTGACAGAGCCTCTTTGAGGTCTGCGTATTCTTTCCTGACGATGCCGAGCGAGCCACGAAGCATAGTCATACCCTATACTTGGGCAAGAGCCTGATTAAGATCGTCGATGATATCTTCGATATCCTCGGTTCCGACGGCAAGTCTGACATAGTCAGGAGTAACGCCGGTCTTTGCCTGTTCTTCGGTAGTGAGCTGCTGATGGGTTGTGGTTGCCGGGTGGATCACGAGGCTCTTTGAGTCCCCGATATTTGCGAGGTCACTGAAGAGCTTTAAGGCATCGATGAACTTCCTGCTCGCCACCTCTCCTCCCTTGATCCCGACACCTACGATGGGGCCGAAGCCGCCCTTGAGGTATTTTACCGCAAGTTCGTGGTTTGCATCATCCGGCAGGCCAGGATAGGTAACCCACGCGACCTTCGGGTGATTCTTGAGGTACTGTGCAACGGCAAGTGCATTCTCCGAGTGGCGGGGGACCCGCAGGTGCAAGGTTTCAAGGCCGAGGAGGAAGAGCCAGGCATTGAACGGACTCAGGACGGCTCCTGTGTCCATGAAGATGTAGAGCCGCGTTCTAAAAATGAACGCAACGTTCCCGAGGCCCGGATAGTTACCGAACGCTTCCCACCACTTGAGGCCGTGGTAGCTCGGGTCGGGCTCGGTAAACTCGGGGAACTTGCCGTTGTTCCAGGCAAACCTGCCTGAATCAACGATCACACCGCCAATAGAGGTTCCGTGGCCGCCGATGTACTTGGTGGCCGAGTGAACGATGATATCTACACCGTGGTCGATTGGGCGGACAAGACCGATACCGGTGGTGTTGTCCACGACCACCGGGATACCGTGCTCATGGGCGATTTTTACGATCGCTTCAAAGTCAGGGGTGTCAAGCTTCGGGTTGCCCACGGTCTCGGCGTAGATGGCGCGGGTCTTTGGGGTAATTGCCTTCCTGAACGCCTCGGGCTTTGAGGAGTCCACGAACACTACATGCCTCCCGAATTTCGGGAATGTGTAGTGGAAGAGCTCGTAAGTGCCGCCGTACAGGTTGTCGGCAGAGATGATCTCGTCCCCGGGTCGGGTGATGGTAAGGAGTGCATAGGTGATCGCGGCCTGGCCCGAGGCCGTGGCAAGAGCTCCCGTTCCCCCCTCAAGAGCGGCAATCCTGTTCTCGAACACATCGGTTGTCGGGTTCTCGCCACGGGTATAGATGTTGCCTAATTCCCTCAGGGCGCACAGGTCTTCTGCGTGCTTTGTGCTCTTGAACACATACGAGGTTGTCTGGTAAATCGGAACTGCACGTGACCCGGTTGTCGGGTCCGGGACCTGCCCCGCATGCAGGGCAAGTGTGCCTAGGTTAAATTTCTTCTCGGTAATGGCTATCGCCTCGGTTGGTTTATGATCCGGGTTCTGTTCTTTCCTGTCGGCATTTTTCCTTAAGGACGGATTTTCTCTCGAAAGGAATCCAAAAATATTCCCTGTCAATAGTATGTGCATTATGATCATGATGGAACATGACCCGTACAGGGGATAGCTGTTATCATCATTTTAGAGAGCGTTTTTGGTAGTCTACTCCTGAAGGTAGATCCGGAATTCAGGTGATCCTCATGGTGAAACAGGCCGTGCAATCTGATGCTGGTTTCTGCTGTCCCGGATATACGATTACTTCGAAATCCCGTAAATACCATGGGAAACGAGTAAAAAACTAATCAAAATGCACATTTTCCGTACGGTACCGGCAAAACTTGTCGGTAACGGGTACCGGCACCGTTTTATAACAGTATGGCAGTACTGCAGAAGCATGAGTGTCAGCAAAAGAAGCCCAAGGGGAACCGAACCCCCGGGCAGGGTGCGTGCAATCGACATTTTGAGGCAAAATTTCATGAGACAATATGGTCATGGCCGGAGTGTAGAGCCACCGGTCACGGCAGGCGTCCATCAAGATCATGGAATCGAAATCGGCGTATCATGCCCACATACCGGGAATGCCCATGATTTTTTGTAGGGTACCTAGGGCAGATTCCTTCTTGCCGTTTCCAAAAAGCTCCGGAAAACGACAACACTGCCCAGAGCTCCGGATACCGCCAAGCCGCTCAACGACACCTGCCGGTTCGGCGCCGGAACGACTGGTCCCGGCAGTGCTGCCGGATCGCTCCTGAACCGCTGCATGCATGAGGGGATGCACAGTGTGGGTGTTCATGGTTTTTCGCTCCTTATTCACGAAAGAGTGAACATGTGCATATGGAACGGCTTCTGGTATATACCCTGATTTTACGTTGATTTTTGCCGGTTTTTTCTGATTTTAAAAAACAATCCAACAATTTTGCCGCAACCAGGCCAATTCCCTCAGGAGTTTCTGCCAGAATACAGGTACTTAATGGCATTCGATATCTCTTATGGAGAAGATAACCTCCCGCAGACTTGACAGAACCACAAAAAACATCAGCAATCAATTTTTATGTGTAAAAGTTCAAAGGGGAAATACGGGCAAATTAAGCCCGAAAATAAAATTAGAACATATCCCCTCGTCCGAATGCCCCAGCCCGGATTTGAACCGGGGACAACCAGATCTTCAGTCTGGCGCTCTCCCAGTCTGAGCTACTAGGGCAGGAGTACAAATGTTGGTAGTTGTGATTAATAAAGGATATGCTCTGTAAGGCGATGTGCCCCCTGACCTCTCTTATTTATGTCCCGCCATGCCAGTATTAACCGGATGCCACGTTCGCCCCCGTTTGCAGATGATACCGGCCTTGCGAGCGCAGTCGCCTCGCGAACGGCTCATGTAGTCCACCTGACCCATAACGATCTCGATGCGGTCGGAGCAGATGCAATCCACCGGATGAAGTTCGGGAAGGATGGCGTATTTACAGTCTGGAGTTCTGTGGGAAAGTTTGCCGGCCTCTTCTCCCTTATCGCGTCCTGCCAAGGGAAGGGCGACCTGCTCTCGATATCGGATCTCGGCTGCCAGCGGGATATGGAAACCGTTGCGGGAAGGGCACGGTCAAACGGCTGGGTGATCGAGTGGCGGGACCATCACCGGTGGCGCGAGGAGGAGCTCGCAGAGATTAAAAGAGAAGTCTCCCTCCTCCATATAGATACCGGGGTCTGCGCGACCGGGATTGTCGCACGGGATATTGCGCCGGAGAACCCGGTGGCAGCCGAGGTTGCCCGGGTGGTCTGCGATTATGACCTATGGAAGCATACTGATCCCCGTTCTGCCATTCTCGGGCTGGTACTCCAGAGGAAGAAGAACCGGGAGCACGTCCGCGACTGCCTTGTCGCGGGAATCTTTTCCGATGCGCTCATCGAGACGGAATACGCGGAGATAAAAACCGAGATGGATGCCATGATGGAGCGGAGCCTGCGGCACTCAACATTCCTCGGAAAAAAGTACCGGATCGCGTTTGCCCCGCTCTACGGGTACCCGAGCGAGACGGCGCATTTCATCCGGGGCAGGAAGAATACAGACATCGAGGTGATCATAGGAAAAGACGGGAAGTTCTCGCTCCGGTCGGTACCGCCGATCAGCCACCTGATTGCCCGGGAGTTCGGGGGCGGTGGACACCCGAATGCCGCGGGAGGAAGTTTCTCCTTTACCGTGGTCGAGCGTTTTACGTGGTGGCTTTTCAAGAAGAGCCGGCACTTTGACGAGCTGGTTAAGATCGCCGAATCGGTCTGAACAAAACCACCCTTCTGGGAGAATATTATTTACCAGAAATTTATTCTGCGCGGCCCGGTTGTTTTTCCGGACGTCTTATTTAATGAAACCTCTCCTTCCGATGCGACCCTCATCATATCATACCTGCGCTTCTCTCAATAACCCCGGTTGTGACAATGATTCCGGGTGATTTTTTTCCCGAAGAGCCCGCACCTTTTCCTGAATATACGGGGTTCCACGGCACGACACGGTATATAAGCAACAAACAAGCCTATATATCTTAAAATGTAATGTAAACTTGACAAACTATGAAACTTAGTTACCTCCTCATGGGATGTATCCTCGTTGTTTTCTTGGCGGTTATGCCCGCACAGGCGCTAACCGCAAAGACGCTGACAGTTACCCTGAACGGGAACGGGGATGCACAGGCCGATATGCAATATGATCTCTCGTTTGTCGAACAGACTGCGATCTTTTTCCATGCCGCAAACCCCGCTTCGGCGCTCCAGAATGCTCTGCAGGAAAATTTTAACCAGCCGATCACGGTTGTCAGCGCTGATAGTTCATCAGCGGAAGTGATTATCCCCTCATTTGCCACCGTTGCGCAATCTGGTGGTACAACCATGATGACAACCCCGGCATTCTCGTTTGCCAATGCGCAGGAAACGATAAAGAATCAGTGGTATGCCCCGCTTATCTCCGCAGATTTCGCTCCGCAGACTACCACCATCACCTTCCCGGATGGCTACCAGGCCACCTTCAATAACCAAATCAGCATCCCCTCCGTTTCGCATCAGATGGTATAGAACCATTCTGGCTCTGGAGAGTTCTGCGCAAGCTCTCTCGTAACGCTCTTTTTTTTGCTTTTTGCAGTTTTGCTTTCCGCCCCCCCGTACGCCGGGGGCACATCCCACGAAGTATAGTTCCATTGAGAGGATCTCTCCAAAGAAAATCTCTGGAAAAAACGGGGTTTTCTCATACGAGGGTTGTTTTTTTCCGGCCGGGGGTGGCCGGTTCATTCCTGCGACCAGAGACAAGCAGGGGGCCAAACAGGGGAGTCTGACCACAAATAGGTATGATCCCCCCATTTTTGGGGAATAGAACTGGTCCTTTTTT
>JACTVF010000209.1 GCA_019695435.1 Methanoregulaceae archaeon
TGCTCAAGGCCGACGGGAAAATGGCCTCCATCATGCCGCATGGCGTGCTCTTCCGTGGTGGCGAAGAAAAAGTGGCGCGCAAGCACTTCATCGAGCACGGCTGGCTGGAAGCTGTCATCGGCTTGCCTGCCGGATTGTTCTACGGCACCGGCATTCCGGCCTGTGTGCTGGTGATGAACAAGCAGGACGCTGCCGAACGCAAACATGTCTTCTTCATCAATGCCGACCGCGAATACCGCGAAGGCAAGGCGCAGAATTTTCTCCGGCCCGAGGACATCTCGAAAATCGTCCACGTCTATCGCGCCAGGAAAAACGTGGATGGCTACGCCCGGCTTGTGCCCGTCGAGGAAATTGCCGCCGAGGAATTCAATTGCAACATCCGGCGTTACGTGGACAACGCCCCGCCGCCGGAACCACACGATGTCCGTGCCCATTTGCAGGGCGGCGTGCCGGTAGCCGAGATCAATGCGCTCGGCCATTTCTGGGACAATTATTCCGGGCTACGCGACCGTGTTTTCATTCCGCGCAAAAATGATTCTGTGTATGCCGACTTTACGCCTGCCGTTACCGACCGGCGCGCGTTGAGTGAATTGGTCAAGGGCGATGCCAGCATTGCCAAAGCGCACGCCGCCTTTCTCGCGACACTTGAAACCTGGTGGCAGAAAAATCTTTCACATGTTGAGGCTCTCGCGCCGACGGATGACAGAAAGGGCAACGTCTATGAACTCCGCCGCCGGCTGCTCGACAGCATCAGCGACATCTTTGCGGGCCAGAAGCTTCTCACCGGGCATCAGGTGCGTGGCGCGCTAGCGCGCTACTTCGAGTTCTTCAAACCGGAATTCAAGTCCATTGCCTTCAGCGGCTGGGGGGCGGAGCTAATTCCCGACGATGACATCCTCCAGAGCCAGTTTCCTGAAGTGCTGGCCGAGATGGAAAAGAATCGCCTGCGCCTTGCCGAACTCGCCGCACTATTTGCCGCCGCCGATGAGGAAGATTACGAGGACAGCGACGACACCGGAGTATTGCCCGGCGACGAAGTGAAACGCCTCAAGGCCGAACTCAAGGAAGCCAACGCGCAGGCCAAACTGGCGAAACGGGAAAAACGTGATGGCGCAAAGTTCACTGCCGCTGCCGCGGAAATTGAAAAGCAGCTGGCACGGCACAAGCAGTTGGAGGATGAAGCCCGCGAGTTGAAAGCTGCACTCAGTGCCATGGAGAAAAAGCAGGAGGAACTGGTGGCCGCAGCGCGCGCGAAGATTGACCGCGACGAAGCTCGCCGCGTTATCATTGACCGGCTGCACCGCATTCTCGTGCAGACGTATGAAGGTTACCTGCGCGCCGACCAGCGGGCTGCCCTGGCCGCGCTGGAAAATCTGCACGCCAAATACGCCGTAACCGCCCGCACCATTGAAACCAAACGCGACGCGGCGGCGGCGAAGCTGAAAAAATTCTTGCAAGATTTAAGATATGAGTGAGTGGATTTCCAAACCGTTAAACCAGCTCGCTTCATTTCAAAAAGGGCGAAAGGTTGAAACGTCGGAACATCCGCGTGATGGGTTCGCGCCGTATCTCGGCGCATCCGCAATTTCCGGCACGGTTGAAGAATATGGAGACTCGCGATTCGGTGTGATGGCAAGTGTTGGCGATGTGCTGATGCTTTGGGACGGTGAACGCAGTGGTCTAGTTGGCAAGACTAAAACCAGTGGGGTGATTTCGTCCACGGTGGTGCGACTTTCCAGCAAAGGAGAAATCGGAGGCGATTATCTTTATTACGCCTTGAATTTGAAGTTTGACTGGATTCAAAACCGGAGAACCGGCACTGGCGTCCCGCACGTTCCAAAAGATTTGGGTCGCATTCTTTCTATTCCATTTCCAAGAGATTTAAATGAGCAGCGAAAGATTGTGGAAATTCTTGTGACAGTGGACGAGGCGATTGAACAAACGGAGGCGGTGGTGCAGAAGTGGCAGCAGATGAAGGCGGGACTGATGCACGACCTGTTCACCCGTGGCGTCACTCCCGACGGCAACCTGCGCCCTACCCGTCAAGAAGCTCCGCAGCTTTACAAAAATTCCGACCTCGGTTGGATTCCGAAGGAATGGAACGCCGTGCGGTTAGATAAATCCGAGATCAGCATCATAGACGGGGATCGAGGGGAGAACTATCCACAGGCTCATGAACTATTAGATTCTGGACACTGCCTGTTCCTCAGCGCGACGAACGTAACTGCTCGAGGTTTTAAATTTGACGAACTGCAATTTATCAGCAGCGAAAAGGATCAGTTGTTAGGGACAGGCAAATTAAGCCGAGGAGATGTAGTAGTCACGACACGCGGCACGGTCGGCAACATCGCGTGCTACGATGCTGACGTTCCGTTTTCTGACATCCGCATCAACTCAGGAATGATTATCCTTCGGTGTAATCGAACCGATCTGTCACCGGAGTTTCTTTATTGTTCCCTAACCAATTACATCTTCGGTCATGAGTTCGGAAGAGTCATCTCGGGCTCGGCGCAGCCACAGCTTCCCATCAAAGATTTCAAGCGCTTTCATTGTTTGATTCTGCCAAGTCCAGAGCAGCAAGCTATTCTTTCAAAAGCTAATGCTGCTAGCGGCTACTTAATTTCCGAAGAGGAGCGGGTATTTAAACTCCGCGCTCAAAAGCAGGGCCTGATGCAAGACCTGCTGACGGGCCGCGTGCCGGTCAAAGTTGGAGTGGGCGCATGAGTTTAACGCCGGCTTTCTTCGGCAGCAAAAAAGAGGTCTTGACACAGATGGGTTGAATAGGGTTAAAATCGCCTCAGCGCAAATGCCACGCGCTGAGGCGATTTTAACCCTATTCAACGTTTTTCCTTTAATTTTGACTTGTTTTTATTAAATAATAATGTTTTAGTGATTCACTGAAATGAATGAAAACACTAAAATTGAAGTCGTGGGGTCACCTGAAAGATTGCTGGATATATTCCTGCAATCTATTGGGAATCAATCATTTCAAGGGTTTTCACTCCGTGCCGGAGCAGCTGGAAGCCCCGAGCCGGAGATTCGCTTAGAGGCGTCTGGCCAAAAGTTAATTCTGCCAATTTTGCCACGTTTGAATCCATCTAGAAAATTATTCAGGCATCGGCCTGAACTGGTGGATAAGCCCTCAATTTTGGTGTGTCCGCACATTCCAAATTTGCTGGCGGAAGATTTGAAGCGGGAAGGTATCAATCACGCCGACTTGAATGGTCGGCTGTTCATCCAGACACCGTGGTTTTTGCTGGACCGTGAACCGAAAAGTACCCGCTACCGGAATCAGATTTCCGAGGTGAAGCTGTTCACCTTGAAAACATCTCGTATCATCCGGGCGCTTCTTTCGCACCGTGACGAGGTGTGGACACAAGAAAACCTGGCCAAACGCACGAAGGTTTCCCGCGCACTCGTTTCGCTGTCGCTGGCCGATCTGATCAAGGAAGAATATGTGACCCAGATTTCCGGCGGAAACCGGCATCAGGCAGCGACGTATCGTCTGAATGATTTTGATCGGCTGCTGGATGCCTGGCGGGCGAAGGACCACTGGCATAAACGCGTGAGTTTCCAGCAATACTCTTTGTTGACGAACGACGTGCTGGAAATCGCCAGGACGGTCCAAGGCGGGTTGGGAGAGGATAAAGCTTTCTTCACCCAATGGTTTGCCGCGCATTTGCGCCATCCCTACACCACGCCGCCGCTGGTATCAGCGTATGTGACCTTGAAACGATTGTTGGAGATTCCGGTGGGCCGGAAAGTTACGACCGGGGGAAATCTCTGGCTCATCTTGCCGCAAGATGAAGGAGTGTTTTTTGAAACCCAACAGGTTGAAGGTTTCAATCTGGTTTCAGACATTCAAATTTATCTCGACCTGTTGCAAGTCGGGCAGCGTGGCCCGGACCAGGCGGAAGAACTTCGCAAGTGGAAGGGTTTCGCCCGATGAAACACGACACTTATGAGAAGTACTCAAAGGCCCGCATCGATCTTCCACAGAAAGCGCTGCTGACAACTTGGGACTGTCTGCCTGATTTTCGCAACGACCTCGTGCTCGTTGGCGGTCTTGCCGTCCGATATCTCACGAAACAACCGGCCGAAGGCTTGCCGGGTGCAGTGACGTTGGATGTTGATTTGGGGATCAGCATCGCTGCATCAAGCGGCTCGTATCCGGGCATCCGCGATAATCTTTCCGGACATGGTTTCAAATGGGAGAATGGGCGATTTGTGCGGATGTTTGACGATTGGCCGCTTTACATTGACCTGTTGACTGATGACAGCAATGCCGACAAGGGCACGGTTGTTGTTGACGACGGCCTGCCAGTTGGAATCTTCCCGGGAATCGACCGCGCTTTGGCGTGCAATCGCTTGATCGAAGTTTCCGGAAAGACCCTGCTGGACATTCCACTGGCGGAGAAGGTCAAAATCGCAGAAGTGGGTCCGTTGCTGGTGCTAAAACTTAACGCTTTCGGCGGACCGGGAGGGCGCAAAGCTCCGAAAGATGCTCATGATATTCTGTATTTGGCCATGAACTATCTCGACGGCCCACAACGAGCCATTGAGTCATTTCAGGAGGAGCGACGGGTGGCAAATCGTGGCGTGGCGAATGCCTTGAAGTGCCTCGAAGCGCACTTTGCCAGCCCAGACGCACAAGGCTCGATATCGTGCGCGGCTTTCCGGTTGAATAATCTCCACCGTGAACCACAGTTCGAGCAAGAGTCGTTGCGAATTCGCCAGCAGTGTGTAACGCTCGCACAGTCATTGCTGTCCTAGGTAACAATCATGTCCGAATATTTCCATGTCGAGAAGCCTTTCCTTGACCAGCTTGGGGCGTTGGGATGGATGGTCGTGGATCAAGGGCATGGGGTCATCCCATCCGATCCGGCGGCGAGTTTGCGCGGGACCTTTCGCGAATGGTTATTGCCGGACGT
>JACTVF010000210.1 GCA_019695435.1 Methanoregulaceae archaeon
GGTCGAGACCAGCACTGAGGCATTGCTGGTTCCGGTTGCGGCCGAAAGCGACATCGAAGAACCTGGGGAAACCGCGCCCGAAGCCGCATCGACCAGCATGGTCGCGCGTCCGAGGTTCTGAATCCAACTCCAGTTGCCCGCGGTCCAGGTTGGGTTGAGTACCACGCCAGCGAACGCAGGCCGATTCCCTGTCTGCACGTTGGTCACGCAGTAGACGCCCTGAGTGTTCGAAGTCAGTTTCCAGTAGAGTGCCTGGCCCAGATAGAGGGTCGAAGCCGCCGAGTCCAGAGTAACGTACTGGAAATAGCCGCCGTAAACCGTGCCGACGGAGGTCTTCGAGATTCCCTGGGCTGTGGCGTCATCAAACACAACGTGGTCGCCAGGAAGCGATTGCTGGCCTTGGCCAGCCTGATTGTTCGGAACCGTCGTGATGACGCCGCCCGGAACCGAATCGTTAATCGCGTTGATGTACCCACCTTGCCAGACGGGCTGTTTACTCCACGAGCATGCCATGTTGTGTTGCCTCCAAAACTTGTTGTACTTCTAAGTCCGTTGGTTCTGGTTCTACCTCTACCTCTGGTTCTACTGCGGTGCTGCCAAACTCGGTAATGTGGTGCCAGGCGTTCTCGTTGTCTCTGGCAACCTGAAAATTGCTTTTCTTCTGCACATCCTTGTCGCTGTTGATAAGCCTCGTCACAGTGACCCGATGGCAGTTGAACATCTCCGCAATCTTCTCGTGCGACATGCCGTTCTTATTCAATTCCCGCAATTGGTTTATGTCGCCAGCAAACCGCCGCGGGTTTTCGAAACCAGTTACAAGTGCGTTCAGATCATCACAAATCTTAGCCGGCAGTATCCAAAATTGGTTTGTATCAATGCCGACAAAAACCACAACATCACAAACTTCAGAAAACGGCGGTTTTAGCACAACCTTTAATACTCCGCCCTGACCCTTCCTTTTGGTGTATTTGGCAAGGGCAAACCAATACGCTCCCGCAGGATAGTTCTGCTTATTGTCTGTACTCAATTGATGAGTGGTTTTGACTTGGATACGGCAACCATTCTCTGCTCGTAAATCGTACCCAGTGTCAATTGCCGGCCACGCTATTGCGATGTGGCGCTTGAGAAGTTGCGCTGCTACCGCATATTCTCCGGCTTTACCATCAAGTGAGCATTTCAAACCGTCTTGCGTTGTTTTGCTATATCGCTTGTCCATCTATCTACACCTCCAAGAATTTTGTTCTATTCTTGTAAGTGTAACTTAGTCAATGCTACAAATTCAACAGAATTACCAATCAATTGCTACAAAAATCAGGTACAGTAGAAATTTATGCCAACCATACCTAAATTGTTGATAACTAAGAACCAATTCCATAGATTTGCGTGTTGTCACGCGAATTTGTACTGTAGAAATTGATCGCCGACTTGAGAAACATGACTACAAGGTCCGGATTGTTCTGTGACCGGATCGGCGGCGTGAAGTTGAAGTTGTACTCGTCGTCAACTGCGGGACGAACCTTCCAACCGGCTGCACGGAACCAGAAGAAGACTTCTCCAGGAGTAATGCTCGTGTTCGCCGGCAGGTTTGAAATCGAGGACGGAGCCGCAGACGAGGTGAAGGTGGTTGGGGCAACCGCAGTGGTCTGCGAAAGGTTTGGAGGCAACAGAGAGCCGAACTTCGTCGATGGGCAGAGTTTGTCCACAAAGACGTAGGCATTGTTGATCTTCAAACCGGTCATGCCGATGGTTACATCCACTTCCTGACGGAAGCGCTGCTGGGGAGCGATGCGGTTTTGGATGTAGGAATAGGCTGCCTTGTTGGTTACGCCGATGTCGGGTTCCTGAACGCCGTTCCAGTAGGTCTCAGTCAAGGCTGGATAGGTGATCGGGCCGGTCGAACCGTTGGTTGCTCCCACGAAGACGGGGACGGAGTTCAAGGAGTTCTGGACTGCGCCGTTCCGCTGGATGCCGCCGTAGGTCTGGAAGACGTTTCCATCCCAGGAGTTGGTGACGCCATCGTTCAGAGCTTCTGAGGCCCCATTGATGAAGTACGAGCGGTTTGTGGAAATGTACCCTGTGCTTTGGGCCTGGCCGTGGCGGAAGAAGTCGATGGCCAAGTCCGTATTCATGGCCTGCACGGCGTTCTGCATGTAGCCGTCGACGATCTTCACCTTCGCGGCTGGACCGTTGTTCAGAACGTTGGTCTGCCAGAGGTTCAGCGGAACCTGCTCGACATACTCCTTCGGAACGAAGGCCGTCGAGGTCATGATCTGCACCTGGGCAACGTTCACATCCGAACCCGGAGGGATGGCGCCGCCGTTGACGCGGTTGTAGAAGAACGGCGTCTGCATCACGGTTCCGCCGGCAAACTCGTCAAGGCCTCCCGAGAGCCGCAACTTGCGCTGGAGCGCGGTGTCGACGAAGAAACAGTCGTAGACGATGTCGTCTTTCAGATCGGCCAAAGTCGTAGCTGAGATCTGATCGAATGCTGGATCGAACGTAGCCATGTTGTTACTCTCCCTGTACTTACATCAAAACCGTTGGTACGTCGTACCCGCCGTTGCCGGGCGGTTTTCTACGCTACTCCAGCCTTCGCCAAGTGAGAGATGACCTTCTCGATTCGGCCCTGCTGGCGCAAATCCGCATTCCCAACCCATGGCGGTGAGACTGCATCCCGGGTGCGGGCTTGCGAAATTACGGAATAGTTGCTTGGTCCGGACTCGCCGGCGCGGGTGTTGGGATTGATCGAGCGGCTCATGCCCAACTCGATGCCCTCCTGGCGGGCTGCATCCAACTCGGCCTTGCGCTTGGTCTCCACCTCGGCCTGGGCCTTGGCAGCAATTTCCTGCTTCCGTTCGGGGACGTGGAGTTCACGCTCCCAGATTTCCCGGAGCGGTTTCCGCTCGGCTACGGCCTTGGTGCGAAGTTGCTCAAAGTTGACTGGCTTGTTGGTGCCAAACAGGCTGACATGCTCCATCAAGAGGTCGTTGGTCGCCGCAAGGGCCTGGCCGAACATCTCGGTTCTGGAGTTCAAGTCGTCAACGCTGGCAAACTTCGAAGTGTCGATGGTGGGTTGCTGGACTGGCACGGGTGCATTTCCTCCCGGAGCCGGAACCGACGCTCCTGTTGCTGCTGCCGCGGCCGCTGCAGGGGTGTTGGCTGGGGTCTCCAACGGAATCTCAAAACCGTACTGAGTCTGGGCTGCTTCGAGAGCCGCCTTGTAGCGAGCGGTTTCCGCGGCTGCTGCGGCCTGTTTGCTCACGGTTTCCTGCTGGATCTTGGCCAGGGCCGGCGTGATCTTGTTGTTGTACCAGTCGTCGTAGTCGCTAACCTTCTTCTCGGCCTCGGTCGCCTTGACTTCGAACTGGTTTCGCTGGCTCTCAAACTCGGTCAACTTGCCGTTGGCCTCTGCATACTTCCGCTCGGCTTCGGCCTTCGCCTGAATCTCCGCTTCGATCGCGCCGGTAAACTTCGCATTCGTCAGAAACGGCTTCATCTGCTCCAAATCCGCCTCCGTTGCCCCTTGCGCTTTGAGAATTTCCAGTAGCGTTGCCATAGTCCCTCGGTTCTCCTTTATCCAATCGGCGGTGCTGCCGGTTGGCCGCTGTCCGCTTGCTGCGCGATCTTCATCTGAATCTTCTGGCAGAGGTCGTTGATCTGCCGAACTTCCGGTGCTACTGACGGGAACTGCTGCGCCAGACTCCGTGCGTTCTGCACTATGTTCAGGGTCGAGAACGCTGCCTGGTTCGCCATCCCCCCGCTCTGCTGCGGGTCTGGACTCACCGCTGGCGGCGAGGTCATCGGTTGTGCCGGACTGCTCTGGTCCGGTGCCGAGCCCCCCGGCGGTGGTGGCACTATTGGTGAGGTCGCCATCCAACTAAACGGCCTTTCTCGACTGTTTGGCG
Organism: Methanoregulaceae archaeon; assembly: GCA_019695435.1. Taxonomy (GTDB): domain Archaea; phylum Halobacteriota; class Methanomicrobia; order Methanomicrobiales; family Methanospirillaceae; genus Methanoregula. The sequence continues at coordinate 3,906 of JACTVF010000210.1, forward strand.
GCTTTCTTGTTCATTTCCTTGCCCGCGCCCTTATAGTCCGAGTAAAGCTTAAGGCCACCCGAACCTCTCTGCTTCTCACCGCCGAGTTTCGTGCCCGCCGTCGCTTTCAGATTGTTCATTCCGCTCTTCATTCAAAACTCCTGAGTGGTGCCAAAGTGGGGAAGGGCGCATACGGTTCGCCCTCTCCGGTTGATCCTCTAGAGGAGACAGCCCTTACGGGTGTCGTTTCCGGTAGAGGTGCGGGCTACTTCTTGCCGTGCTTTTTTCCGTGCTTCTTCCGGGCCATATGGACTCCCTTCTCGATTCGCTTCCGCGAAAGTAGTCTCAAAACAGGAATTGTCGGAGAATAGTTCCACCGTCCGAACCACTTTCCTATCCTGCCTTCACCGTGCTTGTTTCATCCGAACGACGGCATGTCAATACCCCTTGAACAGAAAAAGTGAAAAAACTTTCAAATAATCGTTATTAGTGCTAGCATTACGGTTATGCCATTCAAACGGTCAGTTGAGAAAGACTGCTGGAGGAATATGAAGTATCGCTGCCTAAATCCGCAACACGCGGCTTATCCGTGGTATGGAGCGCGCGGAATAACTGTTTGTGAGGCGTGGATAAACTCTTTCAAAGTCTTTTACGCCGACATGGGGCCGCGACCATCCTCTAAGCATTCTTTGGACCGAATCAATAACGACGGCAACTACGAGCCAAGGAATTGCCGCTGGGCGCTTCCCGATACACAGCATGATAACCGTTCCATAAATCCATTTTTTCAAGGACGCCGTCAGGCTCTCAGAACTATTGCGAAGTGGTTTTTCTGTTCGCAGCACACCGTAAAGAATTACATTAAGAGAAATAATGGGGATACGGAAGCTGCTTGGCTTGCGATGGAACATTTGCGCGAAGCCGGTCTAAGGAGACAGACGAGTGAAACTAACGCCGGAGCAAATCAGCGCATATGCGAAATGGGTGCGAGCGCAGGCGAAGAAGCCGCCGAGGGCCAAGGTCTTTCGACCATGCAAAAAGTGCG
>JACTVF010000211.1 GCA_019695435.1 Methanoregulaceae archaeon
GTTTGGCGACGACGGAGGGCGTGCGCCAGGTTGACCAGGAAGCGGGTGTGGAGATCGACGGGCTGGCACCACTCAGCGCGACCGACATCCTCGCCAAGCATCTTGAATTCGGCTTGAGTCCACCAAGGGACTAGGAGTGAGCTGTTAGAAAGGGCGAGACATGAGAAGGCTCGCGCTATTGATGTTGGTGCTTGCGGCTGGGCTCAGTTTCGCAGCGTGCGGAGGTTCGAGCTCCGCGTATTCGGTGGGCGACGTCTCGACCTCCGTTGACAATGCTTCGACCATTTTGGTCAACTTCAGCGTTACCAACACTGGCTCGACAATGGGAACGCCTATCTGCATAATCAGCGCCTCGGGTATCACCAGCGAAGCGGTCTCGATGAAGCCCGTTAAGAACGGCAATACCGAGATCGTTCCGGCGTACCCATTCGAGGTGCCCGCAGGTGACGCCAGCACAACGCAGGTCAAAGTCGCCTGCGGAACTGATCTCAAACTGCCCAGGGCAACCGGCAACGCCGTCTATACGGTCCATGGTCTTTCTGTCCTACGGCCGGGGGTCAACAACACAATCCTTGAACTCACGTTCCAACTGACCAACACGGGAACGCGGGCCGGTACGCCGACATGCACCGCGAGTTACAAGGGTGGAGCGCTGCAGACGATCAATCTCCAAGCGTTCGGCAGCATCTACCCATCCACGACGCTCAATCCACACGTGACCAATTTCGTCAAAGATGCCTCGATCGTCGTCACGAACGCGGGCAGCGCTACGGTCAGCGACGTGAAGGTGACGTGTCGCTAGTGGCTCCCCTTTCGGTGCGTCGTGAAGTGGCACGAGGACCGTAACCAGGAAACGTGCCGGCATGGGTACTGGTATCGGCGTCCTGCGGGATGAGCTTGCCGTGGAGGACCGAAGCGACGGAGTTACCCGCTCGCTGCTCTTCCGCGCTTATCTCACGTCCGGCCACGACGGGCGAACTTACGCCCCGTCTATCACGGTCACAGACGTCGGGCTGAAAGCGACAAGGCTCCTTACGTCCTTTGGCCTGGCGGATCCGGGCTGATACGCGCACTCTCGGGTGAGCTCGTCACCGGCGCTCGAAAGGGGAGGCAAAAGGCGGATGAACTGGACTCCCCCCTTTTGGAGGCTCTTCTGGCCGAATGTTACGGCCCCCACCAGGGCCTTCTTTATGGCCTCTGAGCTCGACTGATACAGCATTGGACTAAAGTTATGTTCATGAAGGCTGCGTTGTGGATTCGAGTCAGTACCGGTCACCAGACGGGTGAAAATCAGCTGCCTGAGCTGGAGAAATTCGCCGAGCACCACGGCTACGAGCTGGTGGAACGCTACCAAGTCTCCGAATCGGCCTGGAACGGGGGCAAGGACGCCGGTGAGTACCAGAGGACGCTTCAGAAGGCCTTAGATGACGCCTGGCAGGGCAAATTCAGCGTCCTCATTATCTGGGCGTTGGACCGAATCACCCGCGAGGGGGCTGAGGGTGCCCTGCGAATTCTCCGAAAGTTCCGAGAACGGAACTGCTCAGTGGTTTCGGTCACGGAGAGCTGGTTGAACGGTAGCTCAGAGGTCCAGGACGTCCTCGTGGCCTTCGCGGGGTGGATGGCAGCGCAGGAGTCGAACAGACGCTCAGAGCGAATCCGGGCCGGACTTGCTCGACGGAAGGCCGAGGGGAAGTCCGTCGGCGGCAGAGTGCGCGGGAGCAAGGACAAAGCACCCCGGAGAACGGAGGGCTACAAGCAAGCCTGGGCGGTGAGGAAGGCCAAGGGCGCAGTGTGAGCGCGCCTAGTCAAGCAACCCCTGCCAGCCGTTCCATTGTCACTATCGGAGCGCGATCAGTTGTTCTCGCGCCGCAGTTGATTGAGAAGAGCCACCGATCCCCGAGAACGGCCGCCAAGGCGGCCAAAGCCCCTCTGCGGCGTAGAGGCTCGTTGAGGTCAAGGTCAGGATCGGCAAGCAGCGACCAAATCGAAACGGCGAGCTTTTCGATCTCGGCGAGCTGCATGCGCCGGACCACCGGGGTCATCTTGCTCCCCGTCACCAAGGGATATCGGCGAGACATTGCTTCGCCCTGGATCCTGCACATTTCGAGTAAGGGTCTTAAACTCCATCTCGCTCGTAACCAGCAGCGACGGTCAAGTCTGCTGGCAGCGGGCGGGAGGGGGCATGTCCGAGCCACCAGAACCGGCGGCCTCCCATCGCTTCTGCCCCAACTGCGGCGTCGCGACGTCGCCCGGCGATTCTTTCTGCGCGGCCTGCGGACGCGCACTCGCTGGTGGTCGGGTTGCAGCCGGAGGTGTTAAGGAGACCCAAGTAAGGAACGGGGCAAGAATGGCAGGATCGAACGAGATCACTCAAGTACAGCGCAGTCTGTGGATGCGTTTTGTGCGTTTCACGGTTCGGCTGCTAATCCCCGCGACAGTGATCTGGCTCGTGGTCCTGCTGTCCATTGAGCACTCCTCAACGAGCCATTTCCACACGATCTGGCTCGGTGTTGGTATAACCATCTTTTGTATTTGGTTCTGCGTAGTTTTTCTGATCTTCTGTGTGTTCGTCTGGCGGCTGTTTGATGTAGCGCTCACGCCGATTCCAGGACCAGCAGAGATTGAAACACAGCTGCGTGTCCGTCTTGGTCGTCAGCCGACGCTCGAAGAGATGAATGCAGCGCAGCAGATGATCAAGACACACAGGAATGAAGGTCTGCTGGGTCTTGGTGCTGTGTTCGGCGGTCTCTATTTGAGCGGTCGTGTCTCGAAGGGCCGCTAATCCTCTGCTTGTCTTGATTTGTGTGGGCCGGTACAGAACCGGCGTTTGTGGGCACCCTTGAGGCGGGATCCCGGCGCGCATCATGCGATGCAGCTTCAACTCCCGAATCGTCGATCTACCTCGGACTCGTAACCGTTCAGACGCCGGTGACTGGAGGTGGGTCCAACTACGCGATCACCGAACTGGAAGAGCAGATCCTCGAGTACTTCGGGCCCAAGTGAACCCGGTGGTCGTAACGTATAGTTATGGCTCTCGATCAGCTCGCTCGGAGCAAGGTGTAGTCAGTGGTCCTCGGCATAGCCGTCGAGATTCATGCAGCACTCGTTGGCGGAGCCGTGTCGGGCGCAGTCGTGCTTGGTGGCGTGCTGCTCGCAGAGTATCTGCGGCGAAGAGCAGCGCGGCAGCTACGGATGGAGACGGCGTGCCGGACCGTTCAGCTCCGCTTGCCGCTGGTTCTCGCGTACATGGCAGAGAGGCCCCCCGATCCCGGGCGTCTAAGTATCAATTCCCCAGGCTGGCGCTACCTCCAAGAAGTAACGCAAGCGATGACGGAGCTTGAGGCTTCGACTCGAGGCCGAAGAAGCAGTTCGAAGCGACTGAACGGGAAGATCGTCGACCTCGACGCGAGGGTGCTCGCGGCGCAGGAGCGATTGGACCGCGGGGAGTTCCTGACGAGGGAGGGGATATTTGAGATTTCCGCTGACGAAATCGGGACAGAGATCTTTCGTCATCGGGAACCGGCCGATGCGGTTTTCAAGCACTACTTGGAAGTCGGCCCATCGGGGCCGAGATACGTGCAGGCGGAGGCGCCACGCCGGCTCTGGTTCTTCGGGCGGCGCGGTTAGTTCACAGCCGCGACGCCAGCGCTCGACCAAGCGCGTAGAGACGTTCCCGCCACCTCAGGCCACTGCTGTCGCTCCGATGAGCGACCGCATCGGTCTGAGTGTCGCGACGGACGTCGTCACCAAGACATTCAGCGTGCAGACGGGGCGCAACGCGATCTGGGTCTTGGCGACGCTCGACCGTGGCATCAAGTCGCGGTAATCCCATTCGGGGTTGGTGCTCCCCTGTGAATGTAGGGGCGCGAATGCCGAGCGCGATTCTGGTTTCAGGGGCCACCGCGATCCTGATTCTCATGCTCCAAAGCAGAAGTGATCGAGTAGCTGAGAACTCCACCAGCCCAGAACTTCTTGAGTGAGAACGCTCGTAGAGTCGATGCGAGTGAGGGGCCGCGATCTGACTCCCCGGACACGCGCGTGTCTGCCAGAAAAGCTCTGACGACCAGGAGAGCACTTCTGAAACTCTCGGTTTGTGCAAGTCGTGCAGTCCACGGATCAACGAACTTCTGCAGTCGCCTTGGACGCGGACCGAACCCGATGAGCGCAGCGAGATGCAGTTTCAGTGAGACTTTGTCGCCGTCAGCGCGCTGCAATTTCATTTCCAAGAAGAGTTGCTCGTACGAGGAGAGGACTGCCAAAAGGAAGACGTATGGGGTCAAGCCGATGGTCAACCAAATTGGAAGCAAGAAAGAACGGATCAACTCACCCTTGTTGATCGCAGTCCAGTCCTTAGCGAGGAGGACGACAACGTGGAACGCCAGCAGCATCAGCGTCAGTTTGAGAATCGAGTTGAGATAGCGGGCCACCTGACGAGACTCATTTTCCGTCTCAGCTACTTGAGAGGTCAGTGCGAGAGTGGCTAGCAAAGGCACAAGCAATACTTCGGCCCAAAGGCTCAGCGGGAAGATGTTGATGAAGAAGCCGATGGCCACAGCCACTCCAAGGCTCTCGATGAGGTGCCGAAGGAAATAGTGGCTTTCGCAGCCCGCTTGGGTCGCGTCGATGAAAAATGAGAAGCCAAACGCAACGATCCAGAAGATCGTGTCGGTTACAAGATCTGTCTTCCACAAGCCAACAAATCTGCCTAGCCAGACTTCGAGCGTTAGATACGCGAACATCCCGACCACGGCCACAGCAATCTTGCTGGCCATTAGAGCTCGCAAGACCTGAGCAGACGAGGATCGCATATCAGTTCTTGTCAGCAAAACGCTGACTAATAACACCGACCAAATGATGATCGACCACTCACGGTCGTTTGGCATGCGGACTACTCTATCTATGCGTTTACGCACAAAA
>JACTVF010000212.1 GCA_019695435.1 Methanoregulaceae archaeon
AAGCCGATATTGCGAATCGGCGAATAAAGAAATTACAAAAGCTCGATAAAAAACTCCAACGGAGAAATCCGCATGCCCTTTAAAAAAGGCCATCCGAATTATTATAAGGGCCGCGATCCTGACGCGCCGCCGCCTGAAAAAAAAGAACGCAAAAAACAGTCTATCGCGGATGTCCTGAAAGAGACGCTGAATGCCAAGGATTTAGCGAAGGGCATACTTGACAAGGCGAATAGTGGCGACAGCGAAGCGATCAATACTGTCCTGTCGGTAATCGGTGAAAAAAACACAGCGACCCGCGCTATACCACTTGTCTATGAAATAAATATCACCGACAACGCAAAACCGCAAACCGTCGCGGCTGTATCCGCCGACCCCGAAAAGCCAGCATACAATCCGAATAAACGCAGTCCACAATGGCATAATCCTACAAATAAGCCCGATTCGCGCGAACCAGGCATCGGAGAAGAAGAAGCAGGCGATGAAGAAAATCCTGCTTGACATCCCGCATCAGTATAAGCCACTTTTTGAACCGTATCGGTTCAAAATTATGTACGGGGGCCGCTATGGTGCAAAAGACTGGTCAACCGTTCAAGTTCTGGTATTTCTTGCTATGCTCCATGATCCTACTGGCGCGGTTGACGCACTCGCTGTAGCTTCCCGCGTCGCCGAGAAATACGACATTAACCCGGAACTGATTTATCGAAGCATTAAATTCCCGCATCGTATCATCTGTCTGCGCGAAATGAAGGTTGCTATTAAGAAGTCGATTCACCAATTGATAAAAGATACTATTGTCCGTATGGGGGCGGGTGACTTTTTCGATATAACCGACACGGAGATACGCTGCTATAACGGATCGAAATTTTGCTTTGATTCACTCTGGAAAAATGTCGTCAATATCAAATCGTTGGAAGGCGCGACGATTGCCGTATACCATGAGGCGGAAGCGGTCTCGGAAGAATCGTGGAGCCTGGTATTGCCTACGATGGTGCGCGTGGAGGGCGTGGAAAACTGGGTGATTTTCAATACCCGGTATATCGACGATCCAACGTATGACCGCTTCGTGCTGCATACGCCGTCCGATGCGTGGCGGATATTCATAAATAGCTTCGATGTGGAGCAGTATCTTACCGACGAGGCGCGACAGCAGCGGGCGGACGATGAGCTGCGCGATCCGGTATCGTACCGGAATATCTGGAAAGGGGAACCGCTCGGCACCGGCCGCCGTGTATTCCCTGAGTTCTCCGAAGGCATGCACGTCCGGCACATTGAGATTTCGGAATTAAAGAAGTTCAACGCGAATTTTATTATGGCGATGGACCCGGCGCAGAACTATTATCCTGCGGTCGGCATGTGCGCAATATGGCCTGATAGATTGGAACCGACACGCTTTCATAAACACTTTTATGCGGAGTATCCTGCTTATGACAAGTTCAAAGACTATTTCGCAAACATCCGGTACAAAGTCCCTTTCAGCGGCACAGTTGAACAGCTTGCGCGGGAAATGGCGGCGGCGGCTTGCGAAGATGGGTTTGGAGATGGGTACGTCAAAATCTCGAATCGTTATATTGATACCAGGTTCGCAAAAGGTGTTGGCGGGGATAATTATATAAATGACACTCTTGGCATCAATCGAAGATTTGAAGAAGCTAAGATGCCTTTTACAATGCCTTCTGAGCGAAACATCGACACCGCGCTCGACCGCATCAAAGCGGACCTGCGGACGCGCAACCCGATCCTGAAATTCGATGCCGGCCGCAATGACGTGTTTCTGACGTTCGACCCGTCTTGCCGGAATTTAATCATGGCCTGCAAAAGCGCCCGATTGAAGGATAGTTCCGAAACTATAGAGCCGAAGTACAAAGATTTTGTTGACATGCTGAAAATCATGTACGCCGGTATTCTGTGCTTCGATTATAATCAGCCGGAGAACGACGAGGAACAGAAAGACCAGCTGGGCCTTGTATGGCAATCGGAAGGATCATCGGCTTTAGACACCGTAACCGCATGGAGGGGATAATTCCCCAAAAGAAAGGCGACCAGAAATGGCACCCATAAACGGACAAAAGCATAATCAAACGCTTTGCCAGATGTTCGGCGTGAAGTACGCCGGGCAAATCCGCCGTGAGCAGCTTGAGCAGGCTGTTCTCACGTTGAGCGACCAGAACTTCGCAATAAAGACCCTATGCCGGGCGTTCGAGCAGGAGCTTTATTGCGTGCGGCCCCGGCATCGGTTTTTCAAAGAAGAAGAAAAATCTGTACTCGCCGGTTTTGAACTCACACGAAAGGGGCGGTCATGGTATTCTCGGCTGAAAAAGAAAGTGAAAAAGATGACAACAATAACCGGCAGCGGAATATCATCTTCAACACCATCGACCGCTGGAAAGAAAAAAAATTCAGCGGGTCGATAATCGCCGACATGTACCAGGGACATATTCAGCGCGTCCGGCTCCTGCACCCAGCCGAGGAGGGGTAAAAATAATTGTTGCTTTTTATCCGATGATTATATATATTTCGCAGTAGAAGGAAAATTGCATCATCACGGCATAGATTTTTGAATAGTCTTTGACATCGTAGTTCACCGATCTCCAAAAGGGAATCGTTCCAGCCATACAGGCTGTTTCGGTTCCCTTTTTTTATTGCCTATGGCGACAGAAGAAACCACGCAGGAAGAACAGCTTACCGGCGACGACCGTATCCTTGCCCGCGCCCTGCGACGGTTCGATAACTCCGCCGATGAGTCCAGGTCGATCCGCAGTGCCTTCGTCGAAGATGTGGCGTTCAATGCCGGGAAACAGTGGGATGCCCAGGTAGAGCAGGAACGGCAGCAAGACGGCCGGCCGTGCTTCACGATCAACCGGGTCCGGGCGTTCAAAAATCAGGTAGTGAATACGTGGAAGCAAAACCGGCCATCGATCAAGGTGCGCCCGAAAACAGAAGGAACGTCGCTCTATACCGCCGAGGTGATAGATGGCCTGATTCGCCACATAATGAACAACGGCGACAGCAAGGGGGCCATTGATACGGCGTTCGATTACGCCGCGATGGGCGGCTTCGGATTCGTCCGAGTGAATGTTCGCTACTGCGCGGATACGGGGTTTGAACAGGAAATCTACCTTGAACGCATCGAAAATCCAGCCAGCGTCTACGTGCCGTGGCACCTGTGCAAAAAACAGGACATGAGCGACTTGCCGTATGCCTTTATCCGCATAAAGATGTCGAAAGATGACTTCAAACGGCAATATCCGCAGTCCAAGGACAAAGAAGGGTACGATAAATCCGGTGTCGGCGATAACTCGTGGGTGACGGAAGATTCGGTATATATCGCTGAATATTATGAAATTGAATACGAAAAAACCGTGCTTTATGAGTATCTTGACCCCGGCATGAATGCCCTGACCTACGTGAAAGAGCTTCCCGATGGCGTGAAGGCTCTTCGGTCGCGGGACGTATTCGCGCCGACGGTGAACTGGTATCTCCTGACGCAGTTTGAAGTCCTCGACCGGGAAAAATGGGCCGGGAAAACAATACCCATCGTCCCGTTTATCGCTGACGAAATTATCGTCAACAATAAAAAAGAACTTGTCAGTATCACGCGGAACGCGCGGCATCCGCAGATAATGTTGAACCATTGGGTAACGTCGTTCACCGAACAGGTCGCGCTACAGCCGAAATCTCCGTGGCTTGTTGCAGTCGGGCAGATAACCAAAAAGCTGCTCCCGCGCTGGAAAACCGCCAACACGAAAAACCATGCCTTTCTCGAATACGATGCCTCCAAGACCGCGCCGAACGGGAATCCCTTACCGGCTCCGCAGCGCATAGCGCCGCCGCAGGTAGGCGATGCCCTGACAATGGGCGTATCTATCGCCAGTGATGCCATGAAACAGGTCACGGGCATGTACGATCCCTCCCTGGGGAATGAATCGAACGAAACCAGCGGCAAGGCGATTATCGCCCGGCAGCACCAGGGCGACACGGCGAATTTCCACCTGTACGACAATGCGACGCGGGCGATTCGGCGTATAGGCCAGATTTTCCTCGAATTGATACCGAAGGTGTACGACAGTGCCCGGTCAGTCATTATTCTGGGTGAGGATATGGCCCCGAAAATCGCCGTCGTGAACCAGGTGCATAAGAGCAAAGATACCGGCGACACGACGGTTTACGATACCACGAAGGGCGAATACGAGGTTTTCATTGATGTCGGGCCGAGCTATGAGACGAAGCGCATTGAAGCCGTCGAAAGCCTGAATCTCATTCTCCAAAACATGCCGAATATCGCGGTGAACTTCCTCGATCTCCTGTTTCAAAATATGGACGTACCGAACGCGAATCGCATGGCGGCGCGGGCGCGGGCAATGTTGCCGCCGCAAGTGCTACAGGCCGACCAGCAGGCCGACCAGATTACAATGGAAGCCATGCTGCATAGCACGGCCGCCGACCTGCAAAGGATCATGCAGGAATTGAATATGACGAAGGCCCAGCGCGACCAGTTGATGCAGGCCGTACAGCAGCTTCAAGGCGCATTAAAAGACAAGCAAGATGGGATGCACCTGAAATATACGGAAATTCTTACCAAGGCCCAGACTGAGCTTCAAAAAGCTCAGGTTGGTTTGCAAGAAGAAGTGGTGAAGCAGCATGGCGCAGCTAATTTAGCCACAGTGGACGCGGCTATGCAGATGCACCAGATGTCCGCTTCGCCAAACCTACCGGCGGGTACACCGGGTCAACCCTCTCCGAGCGTTGGCATGCCCGCGCAGAGTAACAGCCCCGTACCGATGCGGAGTCCCATCGGGTAAAATCGTGAGGATGCCATGTCAGAGCAACCGGCAGTAGCAGTACAGGATTTAACGCCAGCGGCGACGCGACCCGCCGATAACGTACCAGCACCAGCGGCAGACCCGGCGGC